>DASWQG010000050.1:0-31762 GCA_036403775.1 Luteimonas sp. | reverse complement strand
GCGCAACGCCTCGGCGTCGGACTCGGCCGGGTGCACGTCGATGACCTCGCCGCGCACGCGGTAGGTGCCGCGGGCCAGGTCCATCTCGTTGCGGGTGTACTGCATCTCGGTGAGGCGGCGGATCAGTTCGCGCTGGTCGATGCGCTCGCCGCGGACCATGTGTAGGACCATCTTGTGGTATTCGCCCGGGTCGCCCAGGCCGTAGATCGCCGAGACCGTGCAGACGATGATCGCGTCGCGCCGTTCCAGCAGCGCCTTGGTGGCCGACAGCCGCATCTGCTCGATGTGCTCGTTCACCGAGCTGTCCTTCTCGATGTAGGTGTCGGAGGACGGGACGTAGGCCTCGGGCTGGTAGTAGTCGTAGTAGCTGACGAAATACTCGACCGCGTTGTTCGGGAAAAACGACTTGAACTCGCCATACAGCTGCGCGGCCAGCGTCTTGTTCGGCGCCATCACCAGGGTCGGCTTCTGCACCCGCTGGATCACGTTGGCGATCGTGTAGGTCTTGCCCGAACCGGTGACGCCCAGCAGGACCTGCTTCGCCAGTCCGGCCTCGAAGCCGCCGGCGAGCTTGTCGATCGCCTGCGGCTGGTCGCCGGCGGGCGAATAGGGGGAGACGAGCTCGAACCTGGCGGGGGCGTCGGACATGGACCGGCCAGTGTATCGCTTGCGCCGCTTTCGACCCGTCGGCACAATATGCGGCCCCGCCCGAATAGCTCAGCTGGTTAGAGCACTTGACTGTTAATCAGGGGGTCGTTGGTTCGAGTCCAACTTCGGGCGCCAAATGATTCAAGCACTTAGGGCCGCGCAAGCGGCCCTTTTTGCGTTCTGGCCTGGGCGTGGGGCGCAGAGCCCCCTTGCCAGTGGGCCGGGTCGGAGTAAGATAGTAATTACTTACTATCTTTTGAGGCCGTCATGGCCGGACCCTCCAGATACCTCCCCGCCGACGAACGCCGCGCCGCGACCGTCGAAGCGGTGGTCGGCCTCGCCGCCGAGCAGAACCCCAGCGACATCACGACCGCCGCGATCGCCAGCCGCATGGGCCTGACCCAGGGCGCGCTGTTCCGGCATTTCCCCAACAAGGACGCGATCCTGCAGGCGGTGATGACCTGGGTCGCCGAGCGCCTGATGGCGCGCGTGGACCGCGCCGCGGCCACCGCCTCCTCGCCACTTGCCGCGCTGGAAGCCGTGTTCCTGGCCCACGCCGACTTCGTCGCCGAGCATCCCGGCGTGCCGCGGATGATGTTCGGCGAGCTGCAACGCCCCGGCGAGACGTTGCCCAAGCGCGTGGTGAAGACCATGATCGGGCACTACGGCGAGCGCCTGCGCACGTTGTTCGAGGCGGGCAAGGCCCGCGGCGAGCTGGATCCCTCGCTGGACGTCGAGGCGGCCACCGTCCAGTTCATCGGCAGCCTGCAGGGTCTCGTGGTGCAGACCCTGCTCTCGGGGGACGTCGCCAACCTGCGCCGCGACGCCCCGCGCGTCTTTGCCCTCTACTGTCGCGGGATCCGGAGCGCGCCATGAAACGGCTCCGGTTGAGGCGGCCCCGCCTGCAGCGGCGCACCCTGGCCCTCGTTGCCGTGATCGTGCCGATGGTGCTGCTGTTCTCCTATGTCGCGCTGCGCTCCGGGCCACTCGCACCCGTGGCGGTCACCGCGACCACCGTCGAAGAGCGCGCGATCGCCCCCGCCCTGGCGGGCATCGGCACCGTCCAGGCGCGTTACACCTACCGGATCGGCCCGACCTACGCGGGCCGCGTCCGTCGCATCGACGTGCAGGTGGGTGATCAGGTCCGGGCCGGGCAGGTGCTTGGCGAAATGGACCCGGTGGACCTGGACGAGCGAATCGCCGCGCAGGAGGCAGCGATCCGCGGCGCCGCGGCGGCGGTGCGCCAGGCCGAAGCGCGACAGGCCTTCGCCAGCGCGCAGGCCGGGCGCTACGAGCGCCTGCTGGACGACCGCCTCGTCAGCGAGGACAGCGTCGATGCGAAGCGCCAGGAGCGCAGTGTGGCCACCGCGGCGGTCGCGGCCGCCAGCGCCGACACCGGACGCATGCGCGCCGAACTCGAGGCCCTGCGCGCGCAACGCGGCAACCTGCGGCTGGTGGCGCCGGTGGCCGGCCTGGTGGCGTCGCGCGACGCCGATCCCGGGACCACCGTGGTCGCCGGCCAGGCCGTGGTCGAATTGATCGACCCGACGCAATTGTGGGTCGACACGCGCTTCGACCAGATCGGCGCAACGGGGCTCGCACCTGGCTTGCCGGCGCGCATCGTGCTGCGCTCGCGTCCCGGCGATGCGATGGAGGGCCGCGTGCTGCGCACCGAACCGATGGCAGACCCGGTCACCGAGGAGTCGCTGGCGAAAGTCGCGTTCGCCACGCCGCCTGTTCCGCTGCCGCCCGTGGGCGAGCTGGCCGAGGTGACCGTGCAATTGCCCGCGCTGCCGCCCGCCCCCACCTTGCCGAACGCCGCGATCCGCGTCGTCGACGGCCAGCGCGGCGCCTGGAAGCTCGTCGACGGCCGCCTCGAGTTCGCGCCGCTGCTCCTGGGCCGGGGCGACCTCGCGGGTCGCGTGCAGGTCGTCGAAGGGCTGGCGGTCGGCGACCGCGTCGTGGTCTACAGCGAGACGGCCCTGACCGCCCGCAGCCGCATCCGCGTCACCGACCGGCTGCCCGGGACCACGCCGTGATCAGCCTCGCCGGGCGCGACATCCTGCATGCCTGGGGCAAGTTCGTCTTCACCGGCGTCGGGCTGGGCTTGCTGATCGGCGTGACGCTGACCATGGCTGGTGTCTACCGGGGCATGGTGGACGACGGCAAGGTGCTGCTCGACAACAGCGGCGCCGACCTGTGGGTGGTGCAGCAGGACACGCTGGGCCCGTATGCGGAATCCTCCGGCATTCCCGACGACCTGTGGCGTGGCATCCGCACCACCCCGGGCGTGGCGGAGGCGGCCAACGTCACCTACCTGACGATGCAGGTGCGCAGCGGCGACCGGGACGTCCGCGCGATGGTCGTCGGCATCGCCGCCGGCGGTCCCGGCACGGCCGGTTGGCCGCCGCACCTGGTGGACGGGCGCCATGTCACCCGCGGGCACTACGAGGCGGTGGCGGATGTCGCCGCCGGCTTCCGCATCGGCGAGACGCTGGCGATCCGCCGCAACCACTACACCGTCGTCGGCCTTACCCGGCGCATGGTGTCCTCGAGCGGCGACCCGATGGTGTTCATCCCGCTGCGCGACGCGCAGGAGGCGCAGTTCCTCAAGGACAACGATGCGATCGTCATGCAGCGCCGGCGGACTGCGGAGAACCCCGCCTTCAACCGGCCCGGGGTGCCGGGGCTGCTGGAGGCGGTGAACGCTTCGCAGGCCGGCAACAGTTCGGTCAATGCGGTGCTGGTGCGCCTGGCGCCGGGCGCCGATCCCAGCGCGGTGGCCAATTCGATCGCGCGCTGGCGGCGCCTCACGGTCTACGACCGCGCGCAGATGGAAGCGATCCTTGTCGGCAAGCTGATCGCGACCTCGGCGCGGCAGATCGGCATGTTCCTGGTGATCCTCGCCGCCGTCAGCGCCGCGATCGTGGCCTTCATCATCTACACGCTGACGATGGACAAGATCCGTGAGATCGCGGTGCTCAAGCTGATCGGCACGCGCAACCGCACGATCGCGGGGATGATCCTGCAACAGGCGCTGGTGCTGGGCGTCATCGGCTTCGTGGTCGGCAAGATCACCGCCACGTTCGCCGCGCCGCTGTTCCCCAAGTACGTGCTGCTGGTGCCGGGCGATTCGGTCATGGGGTTCTTCGCCGTGCTCGTGCTTTGCGTGCTGTCCAGCATCGTCGCGATCCGGATGGCGCTGAAGGTGGACCCGGCGCAGGCGATCGGGGGATGAGCGGCAAGGGCATCCGCATCGAGGGCCTGCGCAAGCGCTACGGCGAAGGCGACACGGCGGTGGACGCGCTCAAGGGCGTGGACATGCACGTGGCGCCGGGCGAGGTGATCGGCCTGGTCGGGCCGTCGGGCTCGGGCAAGAGCACCCTGCTCAAGTGTCTGGGCGCGGTCATCGATCCCACCGCCGGGCGCATGGTCCTGGGCGACGAGGTGATCTACGACGACGGATGGAAGGTGCGCGACCTGCGCGCGCTGCGCCGCGACCGGATCGGCTTCGTGTTCCAGGCGCCCTACCTCATCCCGTTCCTCGACGTGACCGACAACGTGGCGTTGTTGCCGATGCTCGCCGGCGTCGCGAACGACGAGGCGCGCGCCCGCGCGCTCGAACTGCTCACCGCATTGGACGTCCACCACCGCGCCCGGGCCATGCCCGCGCAACTGTCCGGCGGCGAGCAGCAGCGCGTGGCGATCGCCCGCGGCCTGGTCAACCGGCCGCCGGTGATCCTGGCCGACGAGCCGACGGCGCCGCTGGACTCCGAGCGGGCGCTGGCGGTGGTCAGGATCCTGAACGACATGGCCCGCCGCTTGCAGACCGCGGTCATCGTCGTGACCCACGACGAGAAGATCATCCCCACCTTCCGGCGCATCTACCACATCCGCGACGGGATCACCCACGAGGAGGCCGGGGAAGGGCGCGCAATCGGGGCATGACCTCCGACACCCCCGCGCCAGGCGCCGCGGGTCCAGAATCGGACGGTTTCCTGCCCAATTGGAGCCACCCGTGAGCCACAAGCCCCAGACCCTGCTGTTGTCCGTCGCCATCGCCGCCGCGCTGGCGGGCTGCCAGAAGCAGGACGCCGCCCCGGCCGCCGACGGCGACGCCCCGGCCGCCACGCCCGCCACCACCGCCGCCGAGTTGCCGCCAACCGCCGCCTTCGCGCTCGATGACCTCGACACCACCAAGGACGCCTGCGAGGACCTGGACGCGTTCGTCAACGGCAAGTGGCTCGCCGCGCACCCGGTGCCGGCCGACCGCACCACCTGGGGCAGCTTCGAGATGCTCGACGAGCGCTCCGAGGTCGCCAGCCGCAACATCGCCGAGGCCGCGGCCGCGAACGACAGCGCGACCGGGCTCGAGAAGCTGGTCGGCGACTTCTACGCCACCGGCATGGACGAGGCCGCGGTCAACGCCGCCGGCCTGAAGCCGATCCAGCCGATCCTGGACCGCATCGACGCGATCAAGACCCCCGCCGACATCGCCCAATACCTGCGCGACGAGTTCGCCGCCGGCCGCGGCGAGGTCTTCAGCTTCGGCGGCGAGGCCGACTTCAAGAACTCCTCGCAGGTGATCGGCTACGCCTTCCAGGGCGGGCTGGCGCTGCCGGAAAAGGCCTACTACCTCGAGGACGGCAAGGACGGCGCCTACAAGAAGATCCGCGACCAGTACGTCGCGCACGTCAGCAAGCAGCTGCAGAACGCCGGCGTCGACAAGGCCGCCGCCGACAAGCAGGCGCAAGCCGTGCTCGACTTCGAGACGCGCCTGGCCAAGGCCTCGCTCTCGCGCATCGACCTGCGCGACCCGAACAACCAGTACCACTTCGTCAGCGTCGCGGACGCCGACAAGACCGCGAAGAACTTCCCGTGGTCCGAGTTCATGCAGTCGCAGGGCCTCGACGTGGAAGGCTTCTCGCTGTCGCAGCCGAAGTTCTTCGCCGAGTTCGACAGGATGATCGCGGACGTCCCGGTGGAGGACTGGCAGGCCTACCTGCGCATCCACGCCATCGACGGCATGGCCCCGTACCTCGCCGACACCTTCGCCGACGAGCGCTTCGACTTCTTCAACAAGACCCTGCGCGGCCAGAAGGAGCAGAAGGACCGCTGGAAGCGCGTGATGGACGCGGTGGAAGGCAGCGTCGGCGAGGCCCTGGGCCAGCTGTACGTGAAGCAGTACTTCCCCGCCGAGTCGAAGGCGGCGATGGAGAAGCTGGTGGACAACCTGCGCGCCTCGCTGAAGGCCCGGCTGGAGCAGTTGGACTGGATGAGCGACGACACCAAGCAGAAGGCCATCGCCAAGTGGAACAGCTTCATGCCCAAGATCGGCTACCCCGACAAGTGGCGTGGCTGGGACGGCCTGGAGAGCTCGCGCGGCGGCTATGCGGAGAACGTCCTGGCCGCGGCCAAGTTCAACCGCGACTGGCAGTTCGGCAAGATCGGCAAGCCCGTGGACCGCACCGAGTGGGGCATGACCCCGCAGACGGTGAACGCGTACTACAACCCGCTGCAGAACGAGATCGTGTTCCCGGCTGCCATCCTGCAGCCGCCGTTCTTCGACCCGAAGGCGGACCCCGCGCTCAACTACGGCGGCATCGGCGCGGTGATCGGCCACGAGATGCTGCACGGCTACGACGACCAGGGCAGCCAGTTCGACGCCGAGGGCAACTTCGCCAACTGGTGGCAGGACGCCGACCGCAAGGGCTTCGAGGCGCGCACCGCCAAGCTGGTGAAGCAGTTCGACGACTACGAGTCGATCGACGGCCTGCACGTCAAGGGCGAGCTCACCCTCGGCGAGAACATCGCCGACCTCGGAGGCCTCACGGTCGCCTACGACGCCTACCGCAAGGCGCTGGCCGACGCCGGCACCGACCCGGCGGCGCAGATCGACGGTTACACGCCGGACCAGCGCTTCTTCATCAACTGGGCCACGGTGTGGCGCCGCAACTACACGCCGGACGAGCTGAAGGTGCGCCTCAACACCGATCCGCACGCACCGGCGAAGTTCCGCGCGATCGGCGCGCCGTCGAACATGCCGACCTTCGCAGCCGCGTTCCAGTGCAAGCCCGGCCAGCCGATGGTCCGTGCCGACGACGCTCGCGTCGTGATCTGGTAAGTGCCCGCAACCAGGCACGGCGCCAAGGCCCCGGGGTTCGCCCCGGGGCTTTTTTTTCGCCCGTCCGTGTTCATGCGGGCGCGCGCGCCCTTGCTAGACTCGGCCCATGCCAAGACCCCATCCGTTCCCGCACGCGCTCGCGCTCCCCGTCGCCCTCGCGCTCGCCCTCTCGCCATCCGCCACGCACGCGCAACGCAAGGCGAAGGCACCCGCCACCTCCCCCGCCTGCACCGACTTCCACGCCCTCGCCAACCAGGACTGGCTGGCCGCGCACGCGATCGTCGCCGGCAGGGGCATGGAATCGGCGCTGGGCGAGCTCGCGGACCGCGCACGACAGCAGCAGATGGACCTGCTCGATGAGTACATGCAGTCGGCCCAGGCCGGCGTGCCGAAGCTGCTCGGGGATTTCTGGGCCAGCGGCCTGGCCGAGGCGGCGGTGGAGCGTGACGGCGCGCAACCGATCGCGCCGCTGCTCGCGCGGATCGACGCGATCCGTCGCAACCGCGACATTCCCGCCGCGATCGCCGCGCTGCACCAGGTCGGCCTGCCGGTCCTGTTCGACTTCGGCGCCGACATCGACCTGGGCGACCTCGATCGCCACGTCGGCTATTTCACGCAAGGCGGCCTCGGGCTCCCCGACCCGGCGTTCTATACCCGCAACGACACCGAAACGCGCGCCCTGCTCGACCGCTATCGCGACTACGTCTCGAAGCTGCTGGCGCTGGCCGGCACCCCGGCGGCGCGGCTGCAGGCCGACACCCAGGCCGTGCTCGACCTGGAAACGCGCATCGCGGCGGCCAGCCGCCCGGCCAGCCTGCTCGGCGACCCGCGCGCGAGCTACGCGCTGGTGCCCGTGGCCGGGCTGGACCAGCAGTACCGCAACCTGAAGCTGCAGGCCTTCCTGCAGGCGCAAGGCGTCACCGACGACAGCGTGTCGCTGGCCAACCCGCAACTCTTCGCCCAGCTCGACGCGATGGTGGCGGGGCTGAAGCCGGCGCAATGGCAGGCCTACCTGCGCTTCCATGTCGCTTCCGCGGCCGCGCCCTACCTGTCCAAGGCCTGGCGCGACGTCGACTTCGCGTTCCGCGGCCAGGTGCTGCGCGGCGAATTGGCGCCGCCGTCCCGTCGCGACCTGGTGCTGGCGGCGATCAATCGCGCCGCGGGGCCGATGCTCGGGCGCGAGTACGCCGCGCGCTACCTGCCCGAGGCTGATCGCGCCCGCGCCGCGGAGATCGCGGCGCAGGTCCGGGACGCGCTCGGCCGCGCGATCGACCGCAACAGCTGGATGTCCGCTTCCGCACGCGCGGAAGCCAAGGCGAAGCTGGCCCTGCTGCGCGTGGAGATCGGCACGCCGACGCGCGACCTCGACTACTCCGTGCAGCCGATGGGTCGCGGCAGCTTCGGCGGCAACATGCTGATCGCCGCGACCTGGCGCCACCGCGAGGAGATGCGCCGCATCGGCCGCGGCAACGCCGACCGCCGCTGGAACGTGCTGCCGCAGCAGCCGGCGCTGGCCTACGACGTGGCGCAGAACCGCCTGATCATGACCGCGGCGATGCTGCAGCCGCCGGTGCTCGACATGGCGCGCGACCCTGCCGCCCACTACGGCGCGCTTGGCGCCCTGGTCGCGCACGAACTGACCCACGCGGTCGACGGCAGCGGCCGGATGGTTGCGGCGAACGCGCAGCTGCGCGACTGGTGGACCGCGGCCGACGCGGCCGCCTGGGACATGCAGCTGGCGCCGCTGGTCGTCCAGTACACCGGCCTGGGCGTGGACGGACAGCGCACGCGCGACGAGAACGCCGCCGACCTGTCCGGCGTCGAGCTGGCGCTGGACGCGCTCGCCACCGCGCAGCCTGCGCTGGACGACGCCGGCCGGCAATGGTTCTTCCAGGGCTGGGCGAAGCTGTGGCCGCAGCAGATGTCGCCCGACGTCGCCGCACGCATGGCGGCCTCGGACGTGCACGCGCCGGGCCAGTGGCGCACCAACGCGGTGCTCGCCAACCAGCCCGCCTTCGGCGCGGCGTTCCAGTGCAAGCCCGGCTCGCCGATGCAGCGCGAGGCAGCGCTGCAGGTGCGCATCTGGGATTGAGGCGCTACCGCACGATCCGCGGGCGCCGCGGGCCGCCGCGCCCGAACGGCGGCTGGCCCCGCCAGTAGCGGATCAGCAGCCAGCCGAAGAACATGCCGCCCAGGTGGGCGAAGTGCGCCACGCCGGGCTGCAGGCCGCTGAAGCCGAGCAGCAGCTCGATCGCGCCGTACACGATCACCAGCGTCCGCGCCTTCATCGGGATCGGCGGGATCAGTAGCATCACCCGCTGGTTCGGGAACAGCATTCCGTAGGCCAGCAGGAGGCCGAACACGCCGCCCGAGGCGCCGATGGTGGGATAGGCGAAGCCGCCCTGCGACACCGCCCAGGTGCCCACCGCCAGCTGGCACAACCCTGCGCCCGCGACGCACGCGAAGTAGTACGTCAGGAAGCGACGGTTCCCCCAGGTGTACTCCAGCGGCGCTCCGAACATCAGCAGCGCCAGCATGTTGAAGCCTACGTGGGCGAAGCTGCCGTGCAGGAAGGAATACGTGACCAGCTGCCAGGGCAGGAAGGTCGTGGCCATCGAGTCGAGCGCGCCGTCGCCGCCCAGCGGCCACAGCATGAACGCGGCGAAGGTTCCATCGCCCAGCAGCCACTGCAGGACGAAGACGATGCCGTTCGCGACCAGCAGCGCCTTGGTGACCGGGGGGAGGTTGGAGAACATCCGGCCATGATACCGGCCGGGCGTGGTCAGGGCGTTGCCCAGAGCTCCGCGTCGAGGTCGCTGCCCTGCCGGGTCGGGATGCGGACGCGGCCGTTCACCACCACGACGCCGTCGGCACGCAGGCGTTGCGCCTGCTCGCGGAAGCCCTCGGAGCCCTCGGGAAAGGCGATGCGCCCGTCCGCGCGCAGGACGCGGTGCCAGGGCAAGGCCGGATCGGTGTTGCCGGCCAGGACGCGCGCGGCCAGGCGCGCGCGCCGCGGCAGCCCGGCCCGCCGCGCGACCTCGCCATAGCTGGCGACCTGCCCGCGCGGGATGGCGCGGACCGCCGCGAGGATGCGCTCGGCGTCGGCTACGCCCATCCCAGGAATTCGAACAGGCGCAGGATCGCGTAGGCCATGCCGCCGGCGGCCGGGATGGTCAGGATCCAGGCCCAGATGATCCGCTCGATCACGGTGAACTTCAGCGCGCGCGGGTTCTTGGCGAAGCCCACGCCCATGATCGCGGTCGAGATGCTGTGGGTGGTCGACACCGGCATGCCGAAGTGCGCCGCGGTGACCAGGATCGTCGCCGACGCCGACTCCGCGGCGAAGCCGTCGATCGGGTGCAGCTTGACCATCTTGTGGCCGAGCGTCTTGATGATCCGCCAGCCGCCGGCCGCGGTGCCGGCCGCCATGACCAGGGCGCAGGTGGTGATGATCCAGGGGTCGATGTCGGTCTCGCCGCCGTTCGGATGCAGGAAATCGAGCCAGGCGGGGACGTTGTCCAGCGCGCCGTTCGCCTGCGCGGCGAAGATCGTCAGCGCGATGATGCCCATGGTCTTCTGGGCGTCGTTGGTGCCGTGGGCGAAGCCCATGTACGCCGCGGAGACCAGCTGGGCCTTGCCGAAGAACGCGTTCACCCAGCGCGGCCGCGCGAACCGCGACAGCACGCGCCCGGCGCGCCCGAGCGCGGCGATCAGGGCGTAGAGCAGGGTCAGGATCACCACCCCCAGCGTGAAGCCGGCGATCGGCGAGCTGATCATCGGCACCAGCACCTTCCACAGCAGGCCCTTGTTCTGGGTCCAGCCGCCGAGGTCCTGCGACCAGATCAGCGCGTTCCAGTCGTTGTGCGCGGCGGCCAGGGCCGCGCCACAGAGGCCGCCGATCAGCGCGTGCGACGAGGACGACGGCAGGCCGAGCCACCAGGTGATCAGGTTCCAGCTGATGCCGCCCATCAGCGCGCACAGCAGCACCTGGGCGGTGACGTTCACGACTTCGGTGTCGACCAGGCCGGACGCGATGGTCTTGGCCACGGCCGTGCCCATGAAGGCGCCGATGAGGTTCATGGTCGCGGCGAGCATCACCGCCGAGCCGGGCGACAGCACCTTGGTCGCGACCACGGTCGCGATCGAGTTGGCGGTGTCGTGGAAGCCGTTGATGAACTCGAAGACGAGCGCGGCGAACACCACCACCAGCACGAGGGTCAGCATCGGACCGGCCTCAGCTGTTCTTCAGCGCGATTTCGTAGGCGACCACGCCGGCCTCGCGGCACCGGTCGATCGCCTTCTCCAGGATCTCGAAGAACTCCTTGAGCAGGAACATCTCGCCGGCGTCGAGGTTGCCCGAGTAGATGTCCCGATGCAGCTCCAGGATCAGCCGGTCGGCCTCGTTCTCGATCACGCGCAGCTTGTCGCTGAGCTTCTTCATCGGCTCCAGCCGCAGCCGGGGCAGCTCGCGGACCATCTCCACGACGACCGCCGCGGCCTTCTCCAGCATCGCCGCGCGCGGGGCGAAGTCGATTCCCTCAAGCCGGTGCTGGGCCAGGACGAAGCGGTCGGCGAAGCGCTCGACCTGCTTGGGGATCTTGTACAGCGCCGAGCCCAGCGCCTCGATGTCCTCGCGCTCGATCGGCGTGATGAAGCTGTCGACCAGGGCCTGGCTGATCTTCTCCGAGGCGTCGCGCTCGCGCTGGCGGGCCAGCTTGAAGGCATCCAGCACCGGTGCGCGGCTCGTGTCCGACAGCATCTGGTACAGGGCCACGGTGCTGTCGTGGGCGGCGATCGCCGCCTCGTCCAGGAGGGCGTAGAACTGCTTGCCCTGGCCGAAGATCGTCTGCAGGGAGAACATGCGGCCGCCTCCGGCGCTGGGGAAGGTGACGATGGTATGGCCGGATTATGACGGTTTCATGTCAGCGTCCCGTGGGCGGGCCGGGACGGGGCGGCTGATATGATCCCCCCCGGCGAGCCTCCGCCCCCTGGAACCGCACGTGCTGCAGCTCCTGATCGTCCTGCTCCTGATCGTCCTCAACGCCTTCTTCGCGCTGTCGGAGATGGCGGTCATGACCTCGCGCAAGAGCCGCCTGCGGCAGATGGCCGAGCACAGCCGCGGCGCGCGCAAGGCGCTGGCCCTGGCCGAGCACCCCGACCACCTGCTGTCCACGGTGCAGATCGGCATCACCCTGATCGGCGTGCTCACCGGCCTGGTCGGCGGCGAGGCCATCGGCGAGCAGATCGGCACCTGGCTCGACGACGTCTGGCCCGACGCCCGCGAATACGCCTCGGCCATCGGCATCGGCACCGCGGTCGGCCTGATCACCGCCGCCCAGGTGATCTTCGGCGAGCTCATCCCCAAGCGCCTGGCGCTCACCAACGCGGAACGCATCGCCTGCAAGGTGGCAATCCCGCTGGACTGGCTTTCGCGGATGGCCAAGCCGGTGGTGCTGGGCCTGGGCGCGATCAACCGCGGCGTCCTGCGCCTGCTCGGCATCCGCGACGACGCCCGCAACGCCATCACCGAGGAGGAGATCCGGCTACTGGTGAGCGAAAGCCACGAACAGGGCCTGATCGACGCCGACGAGCGCAACATGATGCAGCGGGTGATGCGCCTGGGCGACCGCACCGCGGACAGCCTGATGACGCCGCGCCCCAGGATCACCTGGCTCGACGCCGCCGCCAGCTTCGAGGAAAACCTCGCAGCGATGCAGGAGACGCCCTACTCGCGCTACCCCGTCTATCGCGGCAGCGACGCCGACGTGCTCGGCGTGCTGGAAGTGAAGTCGCTGCTCGAGCGCCTGGACCAGCGCGCGCCGGACCTGTTCCGCAACCTGCGCGAGGCGGTGTTCGTCTCCGAATCCACCCACGCCCTGAAGCTGCTGGAAATCTTCCGCGAGGAGCAGCAGTCGCTGGCGCTGGTGGTGGACGAGTACGGCGACGTCACCGGCATGGTCACGCTCAACGACCTGATGGGTGCGGTGCTGGGGCGGATGCAGTCGGGCGAAAGCGCCGACGCCGAGGCGCTGGTAGTCGCTCGCGAGGACGGGTCGCTGCTGGTCGACGGCTCGCTGCCGCTGGACGACCTGCGCGAACTGCTCGGCGGCGGCCGCCTCCCCGGCGAGGAGGAACACGATTACCACACCGCGGCCGGCATGGTGATCGCCTTCTTCGGGCGCATCCCGCATCCGGGGGAACATTTCGACTGGGGCGGCTGGCGGATCGAGGTGGTGGATCTCGACGGGCCGAGGATCGACAAGCTGCTGATGCAGCGGATCAGCGACGAGGGGCGACAAGGGGAAGCGGGGGCGCCAGGCGACCATGCGTGAGCGCAGCCTGCGCGGGTTGCTCGACGGCTTCACCGTCGGCGATCCCGACGAGTTGCTGCCGCTGCACGGGTTGCTCTCGGGCCTGGGACGCCGCGCGTTCGGGATGCTGCTGTTCGTGGCGACGCTGCCGGCGTTCATCCCGATCCCCGTGGGCGGCGCGGTCAGCGGACCGCTGGTGATCCTGATCGGCCTGCAGCTGCTGGTCGGCCGACGGCGGCCCTGGCTGCCGCGCTTCATTGCCGCACGCGGGCCGCATCGCGGCGCGCTGCTGCGCTTCCACCGCCTCATCGTGCCCTGGCTGGCGCGGCTGGAACGCGTCGTGCGGCCGCGACTGGCGCCGTTGTTCCGGCAGCGCGCGGCGATGATGCTCACCGGGCTGCTGCTGGTGCTGCTCGGTTTCCTGCTGTCGCTGCCGATCCCGCTCACCAACTACCTGTTCGGCGGGTTGCTGCTGCTGTTCGCCTTCGCCATGCTCGAACGCGACGGCGCGCTGATGCTCGTGGCCTGGGCGGGCGGCCTGGCCGCGGTTTCGGTGTTCGGCGTCCTCTCGGGCAAGTTCGCGGCGATCGCCGCCGAAGGCATCGACCGGCTGCTGTAGGCCCGACCCAGGTCGGACGGCGGTCCAGGCAAGAAAAACCCGGCCCGAAGGCCGGGTGTTTCCGAATGCCGGCAAGTTGTCCCGGTCCACGTCTGCGTCCTGCGCCGGCATCCTGCCGACTGGCGTCCTGCCCCGATGCGTCCCTGCCCGCTTCCTGCGGCAGGACCGGAATCGCTTCCGCGTTCTGTTCTCGAAGTGGATACCCCGAAATGGCCGAATGGGCGGCCAGACTTCCATGCCTGTGACGACGGCGTTCTCTCCGGACGCCTGGTTATGGCCCGGCGACGCTCCCCCCACAGGAGTCCACCGGCAACTCCGCAGGTTCCGAAAGGGCGGAAAGCTGCGACAAGGATCACATTACGACGGGCATTTTTGCCGTGTCAAACCGTTTTTTCGCGGTCGCGCGCTGTAAACGGTTACGGATTTCCGCCGGTCTTCCTACGGCGGGTCGCGGCATGTCCCGATGCGGGCCGAGCCCGCCTCCGCCAATGCTGGCTCCATCCCTGGATGGAGGAAGGCGATGCACGGGCGGCTGGAACGGGGGTTCACCCTGGTCGAGATGATGATTGCGATGCTGGTGGTCGGGCTGCTGCTGGCGGTGGCGATTCCGGCGTGGAGCAACGCGCTGGCACGCACGCACGCAGCGGCGGCGCGGGCGGCACTGCTGGCGACGCTCACCGGTGCGGTCCGGCACGCTGCGATCACGGGGACGGAAGTCGTGGTGTGCCCTTCCGATGGCGCGGACTGCCGCGGAGGCTGGGACTGGACCGGAGGCTGGATCGCCTACGCGGACAGCGACGGCGACCGCAGCCGCGCGGCCGGCGAAACCCTGCTGGACCGTCATCCGCCGCTCGCGGACGACGTCCGGCTCCTGACCAGCCGTGGCCGGCGCCGGCTCGTGTTCCAGCCCAATGGCGGCAACGCGGGATCGAATGCGACCTTCACGCTCTGCGCCGGCAGGCGCCCGCCCTCCGCAACCACGCTCGTGCTCGCGAACAGCGGACGCTTCAGGGCGTCCCGATCGGCCGCCGCCGACCGCCTGTGCGCGGACGGCGGCGGCTGATGCCCGTTACGGGCAATCGGCGACGGTGATGCTGAACTGGTTGAGGTTGTTGCCGTTGCCGTTGTAGGTGCAAACGGCCGCCTGCACCGTATCGACCGGATCGCCGAAGGTGACGACGACCGAGCCGCCCTGCGCGACGGCAGGGAGGTTGACCGAAGTGGTTTCGGACATGTTTCCGTTGTTGTAGACCGAAGGCGTCGCGCTGACCGTACTCCCGTTCAACGTGACGCCGGACACGCTGTAGTTGCGGCAGGTCTTGGCCGTGTACGTCGTGCCCGGATAGGCCTTGGCGCCACTGCCACCGCTGCAGCTCAATCCGGTCGCCGAGATCGCGGAATTGATCTGGTAGTTGTAATTGCCGATGGTGATGGCCTGTGCCAGGCCGATGTACTGGGTCGTGCAGGTGAAGGGATTCGGCCGCGTGGTCCCGCTGGTGGCGGGATTGCAGGTCGCCGTCGGACTGACGCCGAAGGTCGGGTTGACGTTGCTGAAGCCGTAGTTCGACAGGCTGATGGTGAACGAACCCCCGGAGCCCGCGTTGGTGTCGCTGTCGCCCCAGGAGCCGTCGGGCTGGAACGGCTGCGCGTCGCTGAGAGAGGCGACGTCGTCGTCGTCGATGCCGCCGGCCATCACCGCCACGCCCGAGTTCGACTTGCGGATCCGCGCGACGGCGTTCGTCTGGGTGCTCGGCGATGGCTTGCTCCCGGGCACGACCTTGCCGCGAACGGGGGCCTGGGACGACAGGCTGGTCCTGAAGTCGTTGTTCGACACCACGATCTGGGTCCCCGCCGCCGGCGACCAGTCCGCGAGCTCGGTGAGGTTGATGGTGGTGAACGGCAGCACCTTCAGGACGCAGGTGCGCAACTGCTCCTCGGTCGGCTCGGCGCCGGCGGTTCCCTGGCAACTGTTCTTCGCGTCGATGACTGCCTGCCTGGCTTCATCGGACAGGAAATCGATGTAGAGGCCGCGATCGTGCAGCCACTTTTCCGTCGTGGTGCCGCTGCTCGTGGTCGGGCGCGGGATGAGGATCGCGGACCCGGGAGCGTTGATGTCATGCTCGGACTCCAGGGCGGCCACCGTATCCCCGGCGGGGTCCAGCACGACGTTGTAATTGGAGGAACTGCCGTCGACGAACTTGGTGTCGAGGTAGTCGAGCACGAAGTTCTGGTAAGCGGCGACCGCGGTTTCCGTCGGCACGTAATCGCTCACCGCGGCATCCGCGCCGTTGTCCGTCTTCAGCAGGTTCATGTAGTCGTTGTACATGTCCGATGCGACCCGGAAGATGCCGTCGACGCGGATCAGGCGGCAGGCTTCGGTGTAGCTGCCGCTCGTCGTCAGGCTGCCGAGCGTCCCGTTGGACGAATTGAACAGCTGGTGCGCGGAATGATTGGCCCGGCGCGGGTCGAACCTGGCGCCCTCCACGCCGCTCGGATCGTGGTGGTCCCGGCAGCACGCCGTGCATTGCGAACTCTGGATTTCGACGCTGGTGTCCACGCCGGCCGGTGGGGCGTAGGTCGCGTCCTCCGGGACGACGTAACGCAATCCGTTCCAGTAGGTCGGTCGCTTGCCCCGCGTGCTGCTGCCGGGGGCATTGCCGTAGTCGCAGGTGCAACCGGCGACGATGGTCTCCACGCGCGACTGGGCCAGTGCGTTCTCCGTGCCGGTCAGCGCCGCGTAGGTCAGGACGTCGAACCGCGTCTCGATCACACGCTGGCTGTTGCTCTTGCCGGCCACCTCGGGCTTGGGATTGGTGGCGGCGGTATCCGTGCCGTCGCCGACCGCGATCGGGATCACGCCCTCCTCGCTCGCCGGGTTCTTGATGATGATCTCGGGCCCCCGCGGGCCGCCGGTGCTCGAGACCTTGGCGATCTTCGCCGTGTCCTGCGGCGACAGGGCGGCGATCGCGCTCTCCAGCGCGACCTCCTGCGTGGTCCCGGTGGCATCGGTCCAGGCCACCTTGACCTGGACGCGCTTGAACTCGTTGTTCGAGACGTATCCGGCGGGCGTCACGCCCGTGTCGGAGGCCAGGAGGGAAAAGCTCGGATTGGGCACGGCCGCGGTCGGTTCGGGGTACGCGAAGCGCTGCACGGTCCACGAGCGGGTGAAACTCACCCCGTCCACGACCACCGCCGCGTCGTTCCCGTCGGTGAACCCCTGGTACTCGTCGCGGTCCCGATAGCCGTCGAAGTATTCCAGCTTCTCGGTGGCCATTGCCAGCGCGACCGATTGCGCCCTGGATTCGGCCCCCGACTTGAACAGGGTGCTCTGCAGGGCTGCAAGCGACAGCAAGCCGAAACTCATGACGACCACCGACACCAGGACCTCGACCAGGCTGAAACCGGCGTGCGCGCGGGGCTTTCTCGTGTCCATCTGCAACTCCTCAGAACGCCGTGCCGGCGTCCAGCCAGGAACCGGCAACGCGGCCGAAGCGCGCGCTCGCCGGCAACTTGTGCGTATCGCCGCTCACCGAGGTGTCGTCGTAGACGACGGTGATGTTGCCGCTGATCTCGACGTTGCCTTCCACCACCAACGCGCCGAAGATCTTCTGGTCGCCGTTCCCCTTGACCAGGGGCGTGTCGCCGGTGTCGGTCTGCGGCACGTCGTTGTGCACGAACAGCAGGCCGTAGAAGAGGCCGTCGGAGTTGAGGTCCAGCTGGATGCCGCCGGAGCCGTCGGACTGGTCGATCACGAGGATCACCGGGTTGTCCGCGCTTCCCACCACGTCCGGCAGGCTGGTGCATCCGTCGGGGACGTAGATGATCCCGCTGGAATTCGCGTCCAGGCTCGCGCAGGAAGCCAGCACCTTGGCATCGAACTCCTCGCGCATCGCGAAGTCGACGCAGTTCTGCGTGCCATCCTCGCCGCAGGTCGTTTCCGTGTCGCCGTTCGCGTTCGCCTCGAGCGTCGTGTAGTCGACGTTGAAGGTGAATTCGAAGAGCGAATCGTCGGTCGGGTCGGTGGCCTTGTCCATGCCCTTCCCCGGGAAGAAGGTGATGTCGGGGAGCGTGCCGTTGTTGCCGTCGACGTCGATGATGTCCTCGGCCTCGCGGGTGATGCTGCCATTGTGGCCGGACAGGAATTCCGAACTGCTGCCGCCGCTGCAGCTGCAGGAATTGGTGGTGGCACAGGTCGTCTTGAGCTCGGTCTCCGGGGTGCCCTTGAGGAAGTCGCCAATATGGCAGGTACTGACGCTGCCGATGCCGCCTCCGCCGCTGCCGTCGACGTCCGCGTCCTCCGGCGACCAGATCGAACCGGGCAGGCCATAACCGCCGGCATTCGGCGCCGCCACGATCTGCGCGTTGCCCAGGCCCTTGACGAAACCGCTGGCCACCAGCGGCACCGCCGCGCTCGGCACGAAGCTGTTGTAGGTCGCCCAGGCTTCCTTGACCTGCGCGTCGGCGCCCTCCCCGGTCAGTTCGGTCGAGGCGACAAGGGTCAGCGCGACGCGGTTCCCCGACGTCGGTTCGAGCTTGCACTGGACGTTGGTCAGGTCCGTGGTGTCCAGCCGGCACAGCAACGCGCCCACTGTGGTATCGGCGCTGAAATCGGCGTCGCCACCGACGCCGGACTCGACCTGCGCCGCGGTCGGGATCACCGACGTGTACGGCAGCACCGGGGAGCCAGCCGTCGTGCCGTCGGTGGTCCAGAAATACATCTCCGCACGGCGCGCCTCGTCGCGCTCGGAAAGGCACGGGTGGCCCGCGGTGAATTCGCTGTCGAGCGCCGCCGCGTCCGCCGTCCCGACGTCGGCGCACTTGGCCCATCGCAGGCCCGAGGTGGACAGCCAGCCGCCCTCCGTCGCGTCGTTGGAAATCAGCTTGTCGCGGTGGGCCTTGAGGTACTCGCCGGCGAGCGACAGTGCGTAGTCCGCCGAGCGCTGCGCGATCCTGGCGCGATTCTGGTTGGTCGTCGTCCGCTGCTCGAAGTAGCCGACGCTGGTCGAGAACAGGACCATCGCGGTGATGATGACCAGCATAATCATCGTCACGGCGAGGGTGGTGGCGCCCGCCTGCCCGCGTCGCGATGCGATGGAAAAGCCGTCTTGGTGAGCTTCCATTCCGGTGACCTCAGGGCGTTGGCGCGACGCTGCAGTCGCTGACGAGGGCCCGCAGGCAATTGGCGCGAACCTTGATGTTCGACACGATCGTGCGGCTGGTGTCCGCATCGTTGACCAGTTTGCCGGTCAACGTGACGTGCGCTTCCCGGATCTGCATGGGCGTGTAACCGGACGAGGTGATTTCCTGGAGGCCATGGCTCTCGCTGCCTGCGCCATCGACGTCCACCAGGAACGCGGTGATGTCGATCGTCCGCGGGTCGCTGAACGCGCACCACCCGCTTGCCGCGCAGGGGACCGGCAGCTTGCTGTAATCCGGGCTGGCCCCGTCGCATGCCGGGGCGGAGCCGGCGGAGCTCTCCGCGACCTCGATCACCCCGACGGAGACCCCGTCGATCACCGCTTCCGCGCGCCGCACCGCCCGGACCTCCTGGTTGCCGAGGTCGATCTGGCCGGCCGTGCCCGGGCTGCGGTCGTAGGCGTAGATGATGCAGTTCGCGTCCGCGTCGGAGGTGTCCACCAGCAGCGGCGAAAACTTGGAGAACGCCGTGGCCGAGCTGCTGGCGATGTAGCCCATCGCATCGTCGTCGTATCCCGCCCGGCGCAGCTCGTCCTCGAGGTATTGGCTGATCGTCCGCAATTCCTGCATCAGGCGCGCGGAGGTCACGAACTCGGAATTGGAGCGCACGCTCGAGATGGTGAATGCGAGCACCGCCCCCGCCACGATCATGCCGGCGACGAGCGCCACCATGAGCTCGACGAGGCTGAAGCCGCGCTGGCCATTCCGGGCGGTCATGTCGAGCACCGCCGCCCCGTGTAGCGCGGCATCTTGTCGGGCGCATCGCCGGGTTCGCACACGACCGCGCGGCCGCGCGTGTCGATGTAGAAGTCCAGGCGGTAGTCGGATGGCCCTTCCGGCGCGAGCAATGTCACCCGCCCCCAGTCGCTGCTGTCGGTGATCCCGCCGCGCTTCGGGTCGATCACCACGACGCCGGTGTTGGCGCCCATGGTGGGCGTGCCGCTCGCGGTGACGCCATTCCAGCCGCTGTCGACCCCCGGGTAGACCGTGACGTCGCAGTAGTCGGCCGCGGTGGAATCGGCCTCGAAGCAGTCGCAGGGCGTGCTGTCGGCCGGATTGGAGGTTTCGCTCACGCCGAAGCACAACGCCCCGCTGTCGTTGAGCAGGGTGACCTTCAGCAGCTGGTCGCGGCGCAGCGCCTCGAAGCGGGCCTCGTTCCAGGACGACGCGAGTTGTTGCGCCGCCCCGTCCAGCGCGGTGCGCTGCCGGAAGGCAACGAACGACGGGACCGCCACCACCACGAGGATGGCGAGGACCGCCAGCGAGACCATCAGCTCGATGAGGGTGAACCCGCGAACGTATGTCCGGATCGGCATGGCCACTCCTGTTCCAGGGGGGATCACAACAACTCGCCCGTCGCCCCGCAAGCGCGGGGCGACGGGCGGTCCGCGCCTGCCGACGAGCGCCGCCCGAACCGTGCCGCGTGTCACACTCGCCCGCGCCCAGGTGACGGATGGTAGGATTCTGCGCGGCCCCGGGGGAGTAGCGTCATGGACCGATCCAACGGCTTCACCTTGATCGAGCTCTTGGTCACGATCGCGATCGTGGGGATCCTTGCGGCGATCGCGGTTCCGATGTTCGGCGAGCAGATGGCGAAGAGCCGGCGCTCCGAAGCGATCAGCGTGCTGGGCGACCTGCAGCTGCGGCAGGAGCGCTATCGCGCCAACCACGCCACCTACGCCACCATGGACCAGCTCACCGGCAGCGCGGCGGCGACCACCTCGTTCAATGGCGCGCAGTCGAATTACACGTTCAGCACGTCGTCGAACACCGGGACGGACGTCCTGATCACCGCGACGCCGAAGGGTGGCCAGGCCGGCGATCGGTGCGGCAACTTCATGCTGCGGATCGACAACGACAACAACAACGCGCCCCTCGGGACGATCGACAGGACGACCAGCACCGGCGCGGATCGCTGCTGGTAAAGGCGCGGCCCCGCCGGCCCTGCGCCCTACCAGCAGGCGTCCACCGCCGCGGCGCTGCCGTCTCCCGCCGACCGCACGCCCGTATTGTCGATCGACAGCGTGCCGCAGGTGCTGTCCGAGGCGGCCTGCGAGCCCTGCGGCACCGCCTCGATGCGGAACGTGCTGGCCGTGGGCTCCGAAGCGGCGAAGCCGACGACGTAGTGGTCGGTGACGTCGTCGGAGCAGCCCGGCAGCGTCGCGCCCTCGTAGCTGAAGGTCAGCGTGTAGCGGCGTTCCAGCGCCTGGGCGCCTTCGGTAAGGCAGGCCTTGGCCGCGCCGCGACGCGCCTTCACCATGGCGAAGTCGTAGCTTGCAACCGCAAGCGCGGTGAGGATGCCGACGACCGCGATCGCGATCAGCAACTCGATCAGCGTGAACCCGCGCGCATTGCGTCGTGCCGCCATTTCAGTCCCTCAGGATCTCGCGCCAGGAAATGCGTCGCGCGCCGCCGCCCTGCGGGTTCATCGTGATCGAACCGAGGGTGCCCTTCGAGCCGCCGACCACGAGCAACTCCTCGATGAGCGTCGGCAACGTCGGCATGCCGACGCCCAGGTCGATCGATCCGACCGGCACCAGGACGTCGCCGACGGCGATGCGATCGTCATCGTCGAAGTCGCCATCGCCGTCCACGTCGAAGTAAGGGCTGCCAAGGCTGGTGCCGTTGAAGGCGTCGAGCGCGTTGATGTAGCCGGTACCGCCGGCATCGCAGGTGTCCTCCTGCGGGGGCACCATGCTCGCGAACAGCAACACCGTGCCGCGCACGCGCGGATTGCTGACCACGCGCTCGCCGGGCGAGGGTTCGTCGAGGTCGATGAACCAGCCCTTCTTGTCGGCCGGCATGGTGGCCGAGGCCTCGAAGCCGCGGACGTCGCGTCCGTCCTGCGTCCCGGTGACCAGGATGTCGCGTTCGACGAGCTCACCGCGGCCGGCGATCACGCTGTCGTTGTCGATCAGCCCGTACATGGACTGCACGTCCGTGTTGCCGATGTCGCCGGACTCGATGAACGAGCCGGTGCCGACGAAGACCCAGACCTGCGAGGTCCCGGGATCCCGGGCGATCGCCAGGCCCGTGGTGATGGGTTGCGCGGTGCCGTCCGCGTCCTCCGCATGGAACATCGCGCTGCCGCCGTTGGCGATGCGCCAGTCGGCGGAGGTGGCGCCGGAGAGGTCGAACTTCCACACGTTGCCATTGAGGTCGCCGGCGTAGACGTAATCCACCGTCCCGTCGGCATTGACGTCCGCGCCACGCGGCGCGGAGAGGCCATTGTCGCCGCCGGAGCCGGTGTCGAACTTGCGGATCACCGAACCCGTGTCGATGTCGAGCACGAACAGGACCGAATGCCCGTTGGTGCTGTTGATGCCGTTGCCGACGATGGCCGCCGTGGCCCCGTTGTTGAGGGTCACGATCAACGGTTCGCCGAGCACCTGGCCCATGTCCGCGCCCAGCCCCGTTCCGGTCAGGTCCCAGAGCACGTCGTCGGCGCCGAAGTCCTCGGGGTCTGTAACGTCGAGCGCGAAGATGCCCTTCCCGCCCCGGCCCAGGGTGCCCAGGAGGTAGTTCTTGCCGCCGGTCTGCACCTGCGACGACACGACCACCGGGCCATCGACGAAGTAGCGGTGGCTGGGCCCGTACTGCGGGTCGCTCAGCGTGGCCAGGGCGGCCAGGTCCAGGCCGGCCGGGACGTAGGCGAACAGTTCCTCGCCACCTTCCTCGCGTCCCGGCGCGCCGCGGTCGACCGCAGAGAAGGCATGCAACATGCCGTCGTTGGCGCCGACGTAGATCATCTCGTTGTCCTGCACGTACATCGGCGAGGAATTGGCGATGTCGCCCAGCAGCGTATCGCGGTCGCGCAAGGTGCCGCCCTGGCGCGTTTCCAGCGCCTGCGAGCCCGCGACGTAGGCGGCATTCTGGGCGCCCGTGGTGGGGCCGCCGTTGGCGGCGCCGCGGCTGCTCTGGTCGAGCGCCGTGATCTGCCCCGCGGTGGGGAACGTCGTCCCGTTGCCCACGCCGAGCGCCGAGGAGGTGAAGATGTCGCGGTCGGCATAGGCCGGGATGTGCTGCGAGGCCTTCCAGGCCGCGTCCGGCACGCCGTCGCCATCCTCGTCCTTGCTGGACACGCCGGCCGAACTCACCTCGTAGGCGGCGAGCTCGCCGGTCCATTTGCCGGACACGTAGCTGGCCTGGTAGACGCGGGTGTCGGTCTGGAAGGAGGTGCTGTTCGCGGTCACGTTCGAGGCAGAGCCCAGGCGCTGGGCCACGGTCGCCAACGCATCGATCAGCCCCTGCACGAACTCGCTGGGATTCGTCGCGGTCACGAAGTTGCCGTGGCCGTTGACGGAGGCATGCCACAGGTCGTCGATGCGGTCCAGGTCCTCGGCGTCGGTCGGATCGCCCCAGTGCTTGCTGCCGTTGGTGATCGACTGGAGGTCGGTCCTCGGGTCCAGGCGCCCGCGCAGGCCGATGGAGACGCCAAAGGTGACCATGTGCTGCCAGAACGCCGGGTCGGCGGTCGAGGTGGGCACGTCGTTGGCCAGCGTCGACACCAGGTCGCGCTTCCAGTAGTAGTTGGCGATGTCGGCAAGGGTGTCGCCACGCGAGTAGAGGGTCCCGCGCCAGCCGACGAAGTCGTCGCGGTAGGGCGTCACCGGTTTGTACTGCAGGCTCGTCTTGCCGTCCTCGGACACGATCAGTGCGCCCTGGGTGGCATCGGCGTCGTTCACGGTGCCGTCGTAGCCGTCGCTGCTGTTCCAGTAGCCGTCGGTGGTGAGGATGGCGAAGTTCTGCCGGCAGCTCAGCAGGCTGCCATCGCCCGTGTCCCACGGGCCGCCGGCGCCGGAATCGGAGAAGTACTTGCCGGCGCGCTGCAGGGCGCCCTTCAAGGGCGTGCCGTTGTTGCCTTGCGCGCCGTGCAGGCGGCTGAACCAGGTGCTGCGGTTCGTGCCGCGGAAGACGCCGCCATCGGTGTTTACCGGGATGTCGAAGGAACTGCGCCCCCAGATCGAGTCGTAGCCCACGCGAATGCCCGAGCCCAGCTGGCCGAATGCCTCGCTGGCGCCGGCCTTGGCGACCTTGATCCTCGTGCGATGGTAGGAGTACCAGGTGGCGAAATTATTTCGCTCGGCTTCCTCGCTGCGGCCGGTCGGCGTGGCGCGGGTGCAGTTGCGCCAGCGCCAGCCCCTGGCGTTGCCGCCGTCGCATTGCGCGGCGGAGTTCCCCGAGTACTTGAACGACGCGCGCCAGATCTCCCCGTTCTCGAGGATCTGGTAGCGGTAGTAGTTCTCCAGTTCGCCGAGTTCGCTGTTCGACAGGCCGGCGGACACCGGGACGTAGAAGGTCGCCGGCGCGTCCACCCACGACAGGTTGACCGTGCCGCTGTCGCTGCCGACGAAGTTGTTCGAGGTATAGACGCTGTCGTAGGTGGTGCCCCCGGTCATGCGCGTGCCGTCGGCCTGCATCCACGGCAGGTAGGTGACCGAGGGGTTGTAGTAGATCGTGTTGGTGGCGTAGCTGCGGTCGTAGACGCCTTCGGCGTGGCTCTCGGAGAACGGGCTGTAGTCGGCGTCGGAGCTGATGTTGTCGCCGGTCGGCCCGCTCGAGTCGTTCCTGCCGCTGGTGTTGACGTAGCTGATCTTCGGGACCTGGGTGTTGTACATGTAGCGCCAGGTCATCGAGCCCGAATCGTCGAGGATGAACATGACGTTCGCCGGCGGATACGCGGCGCCCGTCTGCAGCGGCAGGTTCGGGATGTCGACCGCCCGGCCGGGCATCGTGGCCAGCGCCGCGAACAGGCCCACGACCCATGCGAGGCTCGAGCGAGGGAGGATTGGCTTCATGCGTCGGCCCCCGTCATGGCACCGCGTAGATGGATTGGAGCATCACGTCGGCGCGGCCGTCGGCATGGCTGTAGGCGGTGATGCGGTAATGGTTGACGGTGCCGGAGCAGCCGGCATCCGGCGAGACGTCGAGGCTGGTCGTGCACTCGCCGGTCGCGGGCAGGCCGGTATCCAGCAATTCGACGATGAAGCGTGGTCGCGCGGTCAGGCCACCGATCTCCACCGTGGCTTCGCGCCAGGTGCCCGAATCGTCGTCCCAGAAGCCGGCCGCCTCCCAGCGCGCGTTGTCGCCCGGCACGTCCGGGTCGGGCTTGCCGCACAACCCGTTGACGCATGCGCTGCCCGCCGCCGGCTCCGGGCGCCCGGCGGCCACGGCCTCGCCCTCGCGCAGCGCCGCTTCCACTGCCTGGAAGGCGAGGCTGCGGTCGTAGACGGCGGCGCTCATGCGCTCCTCCAGGATCGCATTGCGCAGGCTCGCCAGCGCCAGCAGCGTCACCACCACCAGCAGCACCAGCACGACCACCAGCGCGACGCCGCGCTCCTTCCGGCCATGCCTCCGGTGTTGGCCGTTCATGGCGCCCGGCTCCGCAAAGCGACGACATGGGTCAGCTCGCGCTGCACCGGCGTGCCGTCCACCAGGTCCTGGCTCGTGAGTTCCAGCGCGACCTCGACGCCGACCACCTGGCGCCAGTCCGAGACGGCCGACGGCGCGACATAGGCGTCTCCACCATCCACGAGGTACGCCAGCGAGAGGTCGGTGACGCCTTCGGCGATCTCGTCCTGCTCGACCACGGGTGCTCCACTGCTGGTGTCCAGGCGGCTGCGATACAGCGAACGTCCCCCGGCGCTGGCGCAGTCGGCACGGCCATTGCAGCCGACATACCAGCGCAGCGCCTGCAGCGCGGCCACGTGCGCCGACCACTTGTTCTCGTCGAGGGTGCAGTCGATCGTGGTGTCGGTGCCGCCGAACGCGCAGCCGAAGCGGTAGCTGGTGCCGGTCGGCGGCGTGCAGATGACCGGGCTGCCCAGCCCCTGCGAGCAGTTGCCCGGCGTGCCCGCGCCCGTGTTGTGCACCAGCGCCGGGCTCGCGCCGCCCTGGACATTGGTCACCTGGAAGATCGCCGCGTGCTGGGCGTCGCAGATGACCGCGATGTCGCCGGCCACGAGGCCGTGGTCCGTGTTGTTGAGCAGGATCTGCGCGGATGCCGGCACATGGTTCTTGACCACGGTGTGGTGCGGCGCCGTGGACTTGAGCTCGATCGCGTCCGTGCCTGCAACCCGTTGCGCCTCGGCCGTGCCGAAGGCCGCATCCCCGAAGGCGGTGGCGCCATCGTAGCCGAGCACGCCAGTGCCGAAATCCGTATACCACCGCGACAACGGGCTGTTGAGCACGTTCGCCGCGCTGGACAGGTCGGTCCCGCACGCATTGGCGGTCGCCTCGCGCAGGTCCCGGGCCATGAGTTCGAAGGCGACCCGCGCATTGGCCTGCAGCCTGCCGATGCTTTCGGCGGCGACATAGGTCTGCTTGTTGGCCAGGAACACCGACATCGCGGCGCCGGCCACGATGAGCCCCAGCACCAGCGCGACCATCATCTCGACGAGGGTCACGCCGCGCATCCGGCCAGGGGACGCCAACCGCCTCATAGCCGGGTCTCCGTGGCGAGCTGCTGGGTGGTCGCGCCACCGGTGCCGCGCGAATCGTCCCATTGCACGATGATCGTGCAGTCCTCGCCGCCGCAGTCGACGATGCGGCCGCAGGCGGACGGCCCGAGGCCCTCCTTCAGCGCCAGGATCCAGTCGCGCACGTCGCTGGTCACCAGGTCGGTGGCGGTAGGCGCGGCACAGGTCATCGCCGCCAGGTCATAGCCGCCGTTCGCGGCCACGTCGTAATTGGCGCGCATGCGCTCGAGGATGGCGTAGGTCTGCACCACCGCGGCGCTTCGCTCGACCGCACTGTGGCGATTGCGCAGCGCCGTGGCCTGCATCGCCGCGATCCCGAGCAGCCCGATCGCCAGGATGGTGACGGCGACCAGGACTTCCACCAGGCCGACGCCCGCCATGGCCCGCGGAGCCGGCTGGCGGCACAGGCGCGCGCGGGACCGGGCACTCATCCGCAAGCCGCCCCGTGGCCGGTCGGCGTCCTCACGCCCACCGCGCCACTGGTCCTGATGTCCACGCAACGGACGTTGCTGGACGGCTGGCTGCTGTCGATCCAGATCCGCACCGAGTCGTCGAGCAGGTCGCCGGTGGCGTCCCGGGCCAGGCCGTCGGAGCGGAACACGACCTTGTCCGGGCCCGCGACCTCGACCCCGGCGTCGAGCCGCGCGTTGCGCAGCAGCGTGTCGCCGGCGTTGTAGGCGTTGCTGCGGTCCTCGTCGACGAAGGTGATCCAGCCGTCGATCGCGGCGCTGGCGCAACTGGCGCCGGATCCCGCGTTGGCATTCGCGCTGGCACAGACCACGACCCTCCGGTTGCGGCGGATGGCTTCCATCCGCGCGGTCTGCAGGTTGGCGATCATCTCGTTCGAACTCGCCGCCAGGCGGTTGCCGTTGACCAGTGCCTGGAACCCGGGCACGCCGGCGACCAGCACGATCGCCATGACGGCAATCGCGACCAGCAGCTCGACCAAGGTGAATCCCCCTGCCCCTCTCACGATCGTCGCTCCGGACGCCCCCCTCTCCCGACGACAACTGTCGCCGTTGACCGGCCTTCACGCAAGCGGGGGTCGCGTTTCAAACTGTGCGGAGGGTCACAAACCGGCACCGCTGGTCGGCCGATGGGCGCCGCTCATTCCGTCCTGGCCCGCTAGGCGACGATCTCGTAGCAGGGCCGGTACTGGCCCGCGATCTTCATCCGTCGCTGCTCCACGAACGCGCGCAGCAGCGCGTCCAGCGCCTGCATCATGTCCGGGTCGCCGTGGATCTGGTACGGCCCGAACTCCTCGACCCGGCGCATGCCCTCCTCCTTGACGTTGCCGGCGACGATGCCGGAGAACGCCCGCCGCAGGTCGGCCGCCAGGTCCTGCGGGCGCCGCCCGTGGTGCAGGTCCAGGGCCGCCATCGCCTCGTGGGTCGGGACGAACGGCGTCTGGAACTCCAGCGGCACGTCCAGCGACCAGTTGAAGAAGAACGAGTCCTTCTCGGCGATCCGGAAGCGCCGGACCTGCTCGATGCCCGCCGCCATGGTCCTGGCGACCTCGGCCGGGTCGCCGATGATGATGCGGTAGCGCTGCGTCGCCGCCTCGCCCAGGGTCAGCCGGATGAACTGGTCGATCTGCTCGAAATACGGCCCGGCCGCGGTCGGCCCGGTGAGCACCAGCGGGAACGGCAGGTCGGCGTTCTCCTCGCGCAGCAGGATGCCGAGCAGGTACAGGATTTCCTCGGCGGTGCCGACGCCGCCGGCGAACACCACGATGCCGTGGCCCAGGCGCACGAACGATTCGAGGCGCTTCTCGATGTCCGGCATGATCACCAGGTGGTTGACGATCGGGTTCGGCGATTCCGCCGCGATGATCCCGGGCTCGGTGATGCCGATGTAGCGCGGATCGCGGCAGCGCTGCTTGGCGTGGGCGATGGTCGCGCCCTTCATCGGTCCCTTCATCGCGCCCGGGCCGCAGCCGGTGCAGATGTCCATCCCGCGCAGGCCGATCTGGTAGCCCACGTCCTTGGTGTACATGTACTCGTCGCGGTTGATCGAGTGGCCGCCCCAGCACACCACCAGGTTCGGCTCGCCCGGGTGCAGCACGTGCGCGTTGCGCAGCAGGCGGAACACCGCGTCGGTGATGCCCTCGGAAGTGTCCAGTTCGTCGGCGTAGTCGGGCGCGAGCTCGACCGCGGTGTAGACCAGGTCGCGGACGACGGCGGCCAGGAGCTCGGCGACGCCCGCGATGATCACGCCGTCGACGAAGGCCATCGCCGGCGCGTTGACCAGGTCCAGGCGCAGGCCGCGGTCCAGCTGGTGCACCTGGATGTCGAAGTCGGGGTACAACTCGCGCGCGGCGCGCGGATCGTCGCTCGTGCTACCCGTGGTCAGCACCGCGAGCGCGCACCGGCGCAGCAGTTCGTGCATGCCGCCGGCGGAGGCGTCGCGCAGGCGCGCGACCTCCTCGCGCGACAGCACGTCCAGCCCGCCGCTGGGGAAGATGCGGGCGTCGACGGTGGGCAGCTTGGGGGTGGAGGCAACGGGGATCGCGGTTTCTTCCATGGCGCCAGTATAGGGAATGGGGCCACCGGGGACGGAAAGGAAAACGGCCGGGTCGCCCCGGCCGTCTCCTGCGCTTCCGATGGTGGCTGGATCAGAATTCGTAGCGCAGCGTCAGCAGCAGCGACCAGCGCGAGACGACGCGCGGGACGCGGCCCTCGTACGGACGCAGCTCCTGCCAGGTGGGGCTGTTGGCGCTGCCGAGGTTGTAGACGTACTTGCCGTCGGCGGTCAGCGTGCCCAGGCGGGCCAGGTAGCGCGAGTCGAAGCCGCCGATCTCCTCGGTCACGCCCCAGTCCTTGTTGAGCATGTTGAGGAAGTTGTAGACGTCCAGGCGGACCACCGACTTGTGGTCCTTGAAGAAGCCCGGCAGCTCCTGCTGCACGCCCAGGTCGAGCTGGTGCACCCACGGCAGGCGGGTCGCGTTGCGCTCGGCGACCTGGCCGCGATGCGAGGACAGGTAGTCGTCGCCGTCGATGAACGCGTGGAACGCGGCGATCTGGTCCGCCGTGGCGGAGCCGTAGCTGACGTTCGGGTCGTCGACCAGCGGGATGTACGCCGGATCCTGGAAGATGCCGTCGCCATTGGCGTCGCCGTTGATCAGCCAGGTGTACGGCAGGCCGCTGCGCGCGTTGAAGTAGGCCGAGACGCTGGTCTTGTAGTCGCCGATGAACGCGTGCTCCCAGCCCGCCGAGAGCTTGAACGAGTGCTCGATCTCGCGGCTGGCGCGGGTCGCCACTTCCATGTTCGGGTTCAGGCGGGAAACGAACTGGTAGCTGGACCACGCCTGCGAGGAGGCGTCGGAACCGACCTCGGTCGCCTTGGTGTTGGTGTAGCTGGCGTTCGCGTACCAGCCGTTGGCCATCGGCTTGTCCAGCGACAGGGTCACCGAGTTGGAGTAGCCCTTGTCGGTGTTGGTGAGGATCGTCGAGATCTGGCTGAAGGCCGTGTTGCGGCCGCAGTTCTTGTTCGAGCTCGACATGTTGCCGAGCGTGCAGTAGTAGACCTCGCGCCCGTCGAACAGCGTGCCCTGCGACTCGCCGATGTTCAGGGCCTTGTAGAAGGCCGCGTCGCGCGCGCGGATCGACTGCAGCTCGACCGAGCCGACCAGGCCGTACCACGGCAGCTCGCGGTCATACGCCAGGGTCGCCTTCCACACGGTCGGCAGCTTGAAGTCCGGATCGATGACGTCGATCTGGTTCGACGGGCTGCCGGTGGCCGGGATGTTCTGGTTGTACGGATCGGCGCTGAACGGCGCCTGCGCCGGGTCGAACACGCGGTAGGACAGCGCGGTCACGCCACCGTTGTTCTGGTACGGGTTCGCCAGCCACACGAACGGGGGCACGCTCTGGAACGAGCCGATGCCGCCGCGCAGCTGCGACATGAGCTCGCCGTCGAAGCTGTAGTTGAAGGCGAAGCGCGGCAGCACCACGGTGTTGCGCGAGCCCAGCTTGAAGTCGTTGCGGAAGCCGAACGCCTCCTCGAAGCCGGGGGCGACCTCGGGGGCCTTGTTGGCCTTGGGCATGTTGATGCGCAGGCCGTAGTTCAGCGACAGGTTGTCGTTGACCTGCCAGGTGTCCTGCAGGAACGGGCTGACCTGGGTGTAGACCAGCGCGGCGGCGGTGTCGTCGACGTTGAAGCCCGGCGCCGGGGTGCGCAGGTTGTAGACGTCGTAGTTGCCGTTGGCGAAGTCCTCGAGGCTCTCGAACACGTACGAGCCATGCAGGTCGCGGCCGTACAGGTTGTACACGTCGTGGCTCATGTAGTCGAAGCCGCCCTTGATCACGTGGTCGCCCACGTAATAGGTGCCGGCGACGGTGGCCGACCAGCGCTCGGTGTTGATCTGGTTCTCGTGGCGGTTGTTGTCCTCGCCGATGAAGATCGAGCCGCCGTTGGCCGTCTCGATCTCGACTTCCGGCTGGTTGATCGGGTTGCCGTTCACCTGGTCGAACTTCTGCAGGCTCAGCTTGACCTCGGTCGAGAAGTCCTGGCTCCAGTCGCTGAACAGCTGCAGCGAGGTGTTCTTGGTGACGTTGTCGATGTTGTACCAGTGGCTGCTGAGGATCACGTTCTCGGCGAACTGGTCGTACGGCGAGGGGCGGAATTCCTCGGTCTGCTGGTACGTCAGGCTGGCGCGGTGGCTGTCGCTGATGTTCCAGTCCAGCTTGGCCAGGTAGCGCTTGTTCTCGAGGTTGACGCCGGTCGAGCCGTAGGTGCCCGGGAACATGCCGAGGTCGTTGGCGATCGAGATCGCCTCGTTGACCTCGTCCATGGTGACGTTGCCGTTGGCGATGCCGTCGGAGGTCGACGAGCCGCCGAAGTTCTTGATCTCCTGCTCCTCGTAGGAGGCGAAGAAGAACAGCTTGTCCTTGACGATCGGGCCGCCCAGGGTCGCGCCCCAGGTGCGGTCGGTGTCGAACCCGGCGTAGTCCTCGCCCTCGAGCTCGCCCATCCAGTCGGCGTCGCGCATGGCGCCGTAGACCGAACCATGGAACTCGTTGGTGCCCGACTTGGTGACCGCGTTGACGGTGGCGCCGACAGTGTCGGAGCCGACGTCATAGTCGGCGACCTTCAGGTCGTACGCGGCGATGGTGTCGACCGAGATCGGGGTGCCGATGTAGGGCATGCCGTTCGCGTTCAGGCCGAAGGGATCGCCCTGGGACATGCCGTCGACGGAGATGTTGTTGTAGCGGTTGTTGACGCCGGCCACCGAGATCGAGCCGTCGCCGGCGTCGCTGACCTGGATGCGCGGGTCGAGGCGGGCGATGTCGTCCAGCGAGCGGTTCGCCTGCGGGGTGATCTCGAGCTGGCGGCCGCTGACGGAGGTGCCGACGCCCTTGTTGTCCGAATTGAACGTATCCATGAG
>DASWQG010000049.1:0-4734 GCA_036403775.1 Luteimonas sp. | reverse complement strand
CCCAGCCGCCGGCCGTCCCGAATCCGTTCCGGCGCGCCTGGCGCGCCGGCGGTTGGCCGCGGGTCCGACTCCCGCGGCGCTGCGTTGTACTGGGCAGCTGTACCCGCAAGTCAACTGACGAGGAGCCATCACATGGCCATGAAGAAAGCTGCGAAGAAGTCCGCCAAGAAGGCGACGAAACGTACCACCCGCAAGCCGGCTGCCAAGAAGGCCGCCGCCAAGCGCCGGCCGGCCAAGAAGGCCGCGAAGAAGTCGACCCGCAAGACCGCCGCTCGCAAGACGGCGCGCAAGAGCGCGGCCAAGAAGACCGCGCGCAAGTCGACGGCCCGCAAGACCGCCCGCAAGACGGCTCGCAAGGGCGCGGCGAAGAAGACGGCCCGCAAGGCCACCCGCAAGACCGCTCGCAAGAGCACGGCGAAGAAGTCGGCCCGCAAGGCCGCGAAGCGCCCGGCGAAGAAGGCGGCTGCCAAGCGCCGTCCTGCCAAGAAGGCCGGTGCGAAGAAGACCGCGAAGAAGGCGGCGAAGCGCCCGGCTGCCAAGAAGGCCGCGAAGAAGGCCCGACGCCCGGCGAAGAGGAAGGCTGCCCCGGTGGCGATGCCTTCCGCTCCCGCGCCGATGATGTAAGCAGCAGTCCCGACTGCCGTAAATCAGCGGTACATCAGCTCCCCCTCCGCAGCCCAGGCGGAGGGGGAGTTTTTATTTGGGGGCTCCCTTCTCCCCGCCCGGCGGGGAGAAGGTGGCGCGAAGCGCTGGATGAGGGGCGGTGTTACCGCGGCTTCGCGTAGGAAGTGGAAGCGTCGCTGCCGAACTCGCGCGCTTCCTTGCGGCTCGCGTACAGCAGCTCGACGTCGTCCTCGTCCAGGTCCAGCCAGTCCCCGCGCAGGCCGAGCGCGCTGTCGAGGATGGTCGGCATCAGCCCGCTGGGCACGCCGCTGGTGCTGTTCCAGAGGACCACGATGCCGAGGTCGCGGTCGGGCAGCAGCGCGATCGCGCCGCGATACCCCTGCACGGCGCCGCCGTGGTAGACGACGCGATGGCCGGCGTAGTCGTACACGCGCCAGCCGATGCCGTAGCCGGCGTCGTCGAGCCGGGCCCGGCGCCAGGAGGAGCTGCGCGTTTCCGAGGGCGTGCGCACGACCGGCGCGTGCAGCGTGGCCAGCAGCGGCAGCGGCAGCACGTCGGGCCGGTGGCCGGTCTGCGCGATGAGCCACTGCGCCATGTCGGTGATGCTGGCGTTGACGCCCGCGGCCGGGGCGACGCGGTAATAGGTCGGCTTCGGCGCGCTCAGCGAGACCCAGCCGCCGCGGCCGCGCACGTGCGGGCGCGCCCAGCTCGGGCTCGAGGTGATGCCGTCCAGGCCGTAGCTGGCGTCGTCCATGCCCAGCGGCTTGAAGATGCGGCGGGCGACGGTCTCGCTGAAGAAGCTGCCGGTGGCGGCGAACACCACGTCGCCGACCAGGCTGAAGGCGACGTTCTGGTAGGCGTAGCAGTCGCCCGGCGCGCACACCATCGGCGCATTGGAGAGCTTGTGCACCAGCGTGCGGTAGTCCTCGCCGCTCTCGACGAAGCCGTCGTAGGCGTTGTGGGTGAGGCCGACGCGGTGGCTGAGCACCTCGGCGACGGTCAGCCGCTGCGCGGCGCCCGGCCGCGACAGCTGGAACTCGGGCATGTAGTCGGCGATGCGCGAATCCCAGCGCAGCGAGCCTTCGGACACGAGCAGGCCGGTGACGGTGCCGGCGAACGCCTTGGACAGCGACGCCAGCCGGAACACGGTGTGGGGATTGACGCCTTCGCCGCTGTCCACGTCGGTGGTGCCGTAGCCGCGGGCGGTCAGGACCTTGCCGTCCTTGACGATCGCCAGCGCCATGCCGGGCACGCGGCCGTCGGACACCATCGCCTGCGCCATCGCCTCGAAGCGGGCGACATCGAACGCGGGCGCCACCGGCTTGGGCGCCTGCGGCGCCTCGACGTAGGCGACCTGGCCGGCCGCGACCGGCGGCTTGGGCGCCGGCTGGGTGACGACGGTGGGCAAGGTCGGTTGCGGGGCGGGCGGTGCGTCCTGCGCGGTCGACACCAGTGCGAACGGCAGCAGCATCGCCAGTCCGGCGATGCGCTGGGAACGCCAGCGGCGCGCTTCTTTCATCGGGCAAGCCCCCTGCGTATGCTGGTCCGGCAGCCTGATCATAACGCCTGCTCCCGCATTTGCATGAACAAGGGGAACTTCGATGGGCACTTCGCTGATTCTGCTCATAATTGTGGTGGTCGTCGCAGTTTGGGGCGTGGGCATCTACAACGGCCTCGTCCGGGCCCGGAACGCCTTCAGGAACGCCTTCGCACAGATCGACGTGCAGCTGCAGCGCCGCTTCGACCTGATCCCCAACCTGGTGGAGACGGCCAAGGGCTACCTGCAACATGAAAGGGATACCCTCGAGGCGGTGATCGCGGCGAGAGGGGCGGCGATGGCCGGCCTGTCGGCGGCCAAGGCCCATCCCGGCGACCCGGCGGCGATGGCCGAGCTGGCCAACAGCCAGGGCCTGCTCGACGGCGCCCTCGGCCGGCTGATGGTGGTGGCCGAGGCCTACCCGGACCTGAAGGCCAACCAGAACATGATGCAGCTCTCCGAGGAGCTGGCCTCCACCGAGAACCGCGTCGCCTTCGCCCGCCAGGCCTTCAACGACTCGGTGATGGCCTACAACAACAAGCGCGAGACCTTCCCCTCGAGCGTGGTCGCCGGCATGTCCGGCTTCGCCGAGGCCTCGCTGCTGGAGATCCCCGCCGAGCAGCAGGCGCAGGTACGGATGGCGCCCAAGGTCGAGTTCTAGCCCCGGACGATGAACTTCTTCGAGCGGCAGGAAGCCGCCAGGCGCGCGTCCACGCGGCTGGTGGTGCTGTTCGCGCTCGCGGTGCTCGGCATCGTGCTCGCGGTGGACCTGGTGGTCTGGATGGTGGCGGGCCCCGACGGCGCGGGCCTGCTGGTGGTCGCAACGCTGGCGACGCTGGCGGTGATCGGCTTCGGCTCCCTGTACCGCATCGCCAGCCTGCGCGACGGCGGCGACCCGGTGGCACTGCAGCTGGGGGGCACGCCGGTGCCCGAGGACACCGCCGATCCGAACCTGCGCCGGCTGCGCAACGTCGTCGAGGAGATCGCGATCGCGTCCGGGGTGCCGGTGCCGCGGCTCTACGTGCTCGAGCACGAGGCGGCGATCAACGCGTTCGCCGCCGGCTATACGCCGGCCGACGCGGTGGTCGCGGTCACCCGCGGCGCACTGGACCGGCTCAACCGCGACGAGCTGCAGGGCGTCATCGCGCACGAGTTCAGCCACATCCTCAACGGCGACATGCGCCTGAACATCCGCCTGATGGGCGTGCTGTTCGGGATCCTGGTGCTCGCGATCATCGGCCGCAAGGTGCTGTGGTACGGACCGCGCGGACGCGACAACCGCGGCGCCGCGGCGGTCATGGCGGCGGCCCTGGTGGCGCTGGCGATCGGCTACATCGGCCTGTTCTTCGGCCGCATGATCAAGGCCGGCGTCAGCCGCAGCCGCGAGTCGCTGGCCGACGCCAGCGCGGTGCAGTTCACCCGGCAGACGCGGGGGCTGGCCGGCGCGCTGAAGAAGATCGGCGGGCTGGTCGAAGGCTCGCGCCTGGCCGACCGCGGCAATGCCGAGGAGGTCAGCCACATGCTGTTCGGCGAAGGCCTCGCGTTCAACCGGCTGTTCGCGACGCACCCGCCGCTCCTGGAGCGCATCCGCGCGCTGGAGCCGGGCTTCGACGGCGCGCAACTGGCACAACTGCAGCAGCGCTGGGCGGTGGCGCCGCCGGTGGGGATGCAGGAGGACCTGCAGCTCGGGCTGGTCGGGCCGGGGGATGCCGCATTGCCGGCAGCCGGCGCGCAACTGGATGTCACGCCGCCGATGGTGTCGGCGCAGGTGGGCGATCCGGCGGCGGACGACTACCGGCGCGCCGACGCCATCCTCGGGCACCTGCCGGCGCACCTGCGCGCGCTCGCCGCGCGCCGCGACGCGGTGATGCCGCTGCTGCTGGCGCTGCTGCTCGCCGAGGACCCGCGCCTGGCGCGCGACCAGGCGGTGGAGATCGACGCGCGCCTGGGCGCTGGCGTCGCCGACGCCGCCACGCGCCTGCACGCCGGCGAACTGGCCGGGTTGCATCCGATGCTGCGGCTGCCGCTGGCGCAGCTGGCCTTCCCGGTGCTGCGCCTGCGCCCGCGCCCCGAGCTCGACGCCTTCCTCGACACCGTCCACGCGGTCGTGCATTCGGATGGCCAGGTCTCGCTGTTCGAGTACTGCCTGGCCCGGCTGCTGCAGGCGCAGGTCCTGGATGCGCTGGAACCCGGCAGGCGCGCGCGCTTCGGCCGGCGCAAGCTGACCGACGTCGCGGGCGAGGTCGCGACGCTGCTGTGCGTGGTCGCGCAGTACGGCAGCCAGGGCGATCCGGCGCAGGCGCGGCGCGCGTACCTGGCCGGCATCAGCCGCGTGCTGCCGCGCGAGCACCTGCCGTTCCTGGAACGCCGCGAGGGCGTGCGCGCGCTGGATGCCGTGTGGGAACCGCTGGAGCCGCTCGATCCGCTGGCGCGCCAGGCCCTGGTCGAGGGCATCGCCGCGACCATTGCCCACGACAACCGCGTCACCGTCGCCGAGGCCGAGCTCCTGCGGACCATCTGCGGCGTCCTCCACTGCCCCCTGCCCCCGAGCCTCGAACGCGCATGAGCGAAGT
>DASWQG010000048.1:0-6637 GCA_036403775.1 Luteimonas sp. | reverse complement strand
AGGAACACGAGCAGCTGCTTGCGGTGGCCCGCCTTCAGCGCATGGTGGGCGATGGTGACGGTGACGCCCGAGGTCAGCAGGATCAGCGTGTTGACCAGCGGCAGGCCCCAGGCCGGGATCGTCTGGAACGTGCCGCCGATCTCCGCCGGGCCGTTGCTCGGCCAGCCGGCGGCGAAGCCCGGCCACAGCAGCGAGTTGGTCATGACGCCGTCGCCCTCGCCGTTGAGCCACGGCATCGCGTACTGGCGCGCGTAGAACAGCGCGCCGAAGAACGCGGCGAAGAACATCACCTCGGAGAAGATGAACCAGATCATCCCCATCCGGAACGACACGTCCACCTGCCGGTTGTAGTAGCCGCGCATCGATTCGGTGATCACGTCGGCGAACCACTTGAACAGGATCGCGACCAGGCCGGCGATGCCGACGAAGAACAGGATCCGGCCCCAGGCCGCCTCGTTCAGCCAGCCGGAAAACCCGACCATGGTGATGAACAGCGCCACCGAGGCGAACACCGGCCAGCGGCTGCCGTGCGGCACGTAGTAGACGTTCGGATCGTGCGCGGCGTGGGCGTCGGTGCTGGGAGCGTGGGCCATGTCGGTCTTCCGGGTTGCGTTGCGAGGATCAGGACGCGCCGAGCGCGTCGGTCTGCGAGTCGTTCTTGAAGAAGGTGTAGGACAGCGTCAGCGTGTGGATGTTGTCCGGCAGCGCGGGGTCGACGATGAAGCGCACCGGCATGTCGCGCGACTCGCCCGGCTGCAGCACCTGCGCGGTGAAGCAGAAGCACTCGGTCTTGCTGAAGTAGGCCGAGGCCCGCGCCGGCGCCACCGAGGGCACGGCGTTGCCGACGATGGCCCGCTCGCCGTCGTTGCGGGCGAAGTACAGCGCCTCGTACTGCACGCCTGGCTGCACCCGCATCGTCGCCTGCTCCGGGTTGAACGCCCACGGCAGCTTCGAGTTCACGCCGCCGTCGAACTGCACCGTCACCCAGCGCTCGGTCGTGGCGTCATGGGTCTTGGCCGAAGCCTCGGCGGGCCCCTGCTCCAGGCGCACGCCGAACACCTTCTCGCAGGCGATGCGGTACAGCGGCACCAGCGCGAAGGTGAAGGCGAAGGCGCCCAGCGCCACCGCCAGCAGCTTCGCCAGCCCGGCGCCGTTGCCCTTGCCCGTCGATGGCGTGCGTTCGCCCATCGAGGCCTTACTCGTAGTCCTTGTGCACGAAGTCGCCGTGCGCCAGGTCGCCGTCGCGGATCACCGGCGGCGTGGTGAAGGTGTGGTGCGGCGCCGGCGACGGCACGGTCCACTCCAGGCCCCTGGCGCCTTCCCAGGCGCGCGCGGCCGCCGGGGCGCCGTTGCGCTTGGAGCTCCACAGGATGAAGAACATCAGGAACGGCGTGACGAACATGCCGAACGCGCCGACCGAGCTGATCAGGTTCCAGTCCGCGAACACGACGTTGTAGTCCGGGATGCGGCGCGGCATGCCGGCCAGGCCCAGGAAGTGCTGCGGGAAGAACAGCAGGTTGACGAACAGCATCGTCCACCAGAAGTGGATCTTGCCCCAGGTCTCGTTGTACATCCGGCCGGTCCACTTCGGCCACCAGTAGTAGATGGCGGCGATGATCGCGAACAGCGCGCCGGTCACCAGCACGTAGTGGAAGTGCGCCACCACGAAGTAGGTGTCGTGGTACTGGAAGTCGGCGGGCACGATCGCCAGCATCAGCCCGGAGAAGCCGCCGATGGTGAACAGGATCACGAACGCGATCGACCACAGCATCGGCGTCTCGAAGGTCAGCGAGCCGCCCCACATGGTGCTGACCCAGTTGAACACCTTCACGCCGGTCGGGATCGAGATCAGCATGGTCGCGAACATGAAGTACACCTCGCCGCCCAGGGGCATGCCGACGGTGAACATGTGGTGCGCCCACACGATGAACGAGAGGAAGGCGATCGCCGCGATCGCGTACACCATCGCCTGGTAGCCGAACAGCGGCTTGCGCGAGAACGTCGGGATGATCTCGCTGACGATGCCGAACGCCGGCAGGATCATGATGTAGACCTCGGGGTGCCCGAAGAACCAGAAGATGTGCTGGTACATCACCGGGTCGCCGCCGCCGGCCGCGTTGAAGAACGAGGTCATGAAGAACTTGTCGGTCAGCAGCATGGTGACCGCGCCGGCCAGCACCGGCATCACGCCCAGCAGCAGGAACGCGGTGATCAGCCACGACCAGCTGAACAGCGGCATCTTCATCAGGTCCACGCCCGGGGCGCGCATGTTGAGGATGGTGGCGATGATGTTGATCGCGCCCATGATCGAGCTGATGCCCATCATGTGCACGGCGAAGATCGCCATGGCCACGTTGGCGCCGCCCTGCAGCATCAGCGGCGGGTACATGGTCCAGCCGCCGGCCGGGGCGCCGCCGGGGACGAAGAAGGTGGACAGCAGCAGCAGGAACGCGAACGGCAGGATCCAGAAGGACCAGTTGTTCATGCGCGGCAGCGCCATGTCCGGCGCGCCGATCTGCAGCGGGATCATCCAGTTACCCAGGCCGACGAACGCCGGCATGATGGCGCCGAAGATCATCACCAGCGCGTGCATCGTGGTCAGCTGGTTGAAGAAGTAGGGCTCGACCAGCTGCAGGCCCGGGATTGCCAGCTCGGCGCGGATGCCCACCGACAGCGCCGCGCCGATGATCACCATGACGAAGCTGAAGAGCAGGTACAGCGTGCCGATGTCCTTGTGGTTCGTGGAGAAGAACCAGCGGTCGACGAAGCTTTGCTTGTGGGCGTGCGCGTCGTGGCCCGCGTGGGTATCGGCGGTGGCTTCGTAATGGGTGGACATGACCTGCTACCTCGGGAAATGCGTTGCGTTAGGGTGCGGCGCGCGGTGCTGCGCCAGCGGTCAGGGCGCGGCGGCGACCGCGGCGGCGGCCGGGGCCTGCGCGGCCTTCTGCTCGTTCAGCCAGCGCCGGAATTCGGTCTTCGGCACGGCCTTGACCACGATCGGCATGAAGCCGTGGTCCTTGCCGCACAGCTCGGCGCACTGGCCGCGATAGGTGCCGGCGACGCGGATGTCGGTCCAGGCCTCGTTGATGATCCCGGGGATCGCGTCCTGCTTCCAGCCCAGCGCCGGCACCCACCAGGAGTGGATGACGTCGTCGGCGGTGATCACGAAGCGGATCTTGGTGTCGGTCGGCAGCACGAGGGGGTTGTCCACCTCGAGCAGGTAGTTGCGGTTGGCGTCCAGGCTCGGCTGCTGGCCGCTCTGGCGCAGGGCGTCGCTGTCGCGCGCGAGGCGGCTGGTGAACTCCACGTCCTCGCCCAGGATCTCGTACTTCCACATCCACTGGTAGCCGGTGACCTTGACCGTGAGCTCGGAGTCGCGGGTGTCGTACTGCGCGATCAGCTTCTGCGTGGCCGGCCAGACCATGACGATCAGGATGATGATCGGGACGATGGTCCAGATCACCTCGGCGGTGGTGTTGTGGCTCCAGTCGGCCGCGACGGCGCCCTTGGACTTGCGGAACTTGACCATGGCCACGGCCATGGCGCCGAAGACGATGACGCCGATCGCCACGCAGACCCAGACCGCGAACATGTGCGCGTCGTAGGCGGCCTGCGAGGTCTGGGTGACGCCGGGATGCATGTTCAGCTGCCACGGCACGGGGGCGGTGGGTTCCGCCTCGGCGGGGGCCGCGGCGGCCTGGGCCCAGGCCAGGGCCGGCAGCGCCAGCGCCGCCAGGGCCATCAGTGCCTTCCCCACACGCCCTTGCATCGAACGACCGGCTTTCATCAGTACGGGCCCCACTTCAATAGATAAGGATTGGACGGTCGCGCGCGTTGCCTGGCCGGCCGACCGGGGTCGTTGCATGCCAGGTGGAATCGGATGCGATCGCGCCGTGAACCGCGGCTGACGGTCACGGAAACTCCAGAATGATAGGCCCGCCCCCGCCGGGCGGGCAAGCCGCGAGGGGTGCGGCGGCGGCCGGCCCACCGCTAAAATGGGCGACTTCCCCCGCGTCCTGCAGGCCGATGACCCCAGATCCGTTCCCGGCCCGGGCCGGCGCCAACGCCGCGCCCGCGATCCTCGCGCCCGAATTGCCGGCCCCGCCCTCGCCGTTGCGTGCGGCGATCACCGCCGCCTGGGTGCGCGACGAGGCGCAGGCCGTGCGCGAGCTGCTGCAGGCCGCGCGGCAACCGGCCGAGGACCGCCTCGCGATCCAGGCGACCGCCACCGACCTCGTGCGCAGGGTCCGCGCCCGCGCCGCCGACCAGGGCGCGATCGAGGCCTTCATGCGCCAGTACGACCTCGGCAGCCAGGAAGGCGTGCTGCTGATGTGCGTGGCCGAGGCCCTGCTGCGCATCCCGGACACCGAGACCACCGACAAGCTGATCCGCGACAAGCTCGGCGAGGCCGACTGGAAGCGGCACATGGGCCAGTCGGATTCGGTGCTGGTCAACGCCTCCACCTGGGGCCTGATGCTGACCGGCCACCTGGTGGACCTGGCCGACGAGACCCGACACGACGTCCATGGCGCCTTCAAGCGCCTGGTCGGCCGCGTCGGCGAGCCGGTGATCCGCCTGGCCGTGCGCCAGGCGATGAAGATCATGGGCCACCAGTTCGTGATGGGGCGCACGATCGGCGAGGCGCTCGCGCGCTCGCGCAAGGGCGACCACGCGAACTACCGCTATTCCTTCGACATGCTCGGCGAGGCCGCGCTGACCCAGGGCGACGCGGACCGCTACCTCGAGGCCTACCGGATGGCGATCGACGCCATCGGCGGCTCCGGGGCCTTCAGCGACGAGATCACCGCGCCCTCGATCTCGGTGAAGCTCTCCGCGCTGCACCCGCGCTACGAGCACGCCAAGCGCGCGCGGGTGCTGGCCGAGCTGGCGCCCCGCGTGCTCGACCTGGCGCAGCGCGCGAAGCGGCACCGCATCGGCATGACGATCGACGCCGAGGAAGCGGACCGACTGGAACTGTCGCTGGACGTGATCGCCGCGGCCTGGAGCGATCCGTCGCTGGCCGGCTGGGACGGCTTCGGCATCGTGGTGCAGGCGTACCAGAAGCGCGCGCCGTTCGTGATCGACTGGATCGCGGCGCTGGCGCGCGAGCACGGCCGTCGCATCCCGGTGCGCCTGGTCAAGGGCGCCTACTGGGACAGCGAGGTCAAGCGCGCGCAGGTCGAGGGCCTGCCCGGCTACCCGGTGTACACGCGCAAGCCGAACACCGACGTCAGCTATCTCGGCAACGCGCGGCGGCTGCTGGACGCCTCCGACGCGATCTACCCGATGTTCGCCACGCACAACGCGCAGACCATCGCCGCGGTGCACCGGCTGGCGGCCGGGCGCCCCTTCGAGTTCCAGAAGCTGCACGGCATGGGCGACGACCTCTACGCCGAGGTGATCCCGGCGGACCGCCTGGACGTGCCCTGCCGCGTCTACGCCCCGGTCGGCTCGCACGAGGACCTGCTGCCCTACCTGGTGCGCCGCCTGCTCGAGAACGGCGCCAACTCCAGCTTCGTCAACCGCATCACCGACGAGGCCGTGGCGATCGAGGACCTGGTGCGCGACCCGGTGGAGGTCGTGGAAGGTTTCGACTCGATCCCGCATCCCCGCATTCCGCTGCCGCGCGACATCTACCGCGCATTCGGCCTTGAACGAGACAACTCCATGGGCATCAACCTTTCCAACGACGACTCGCTGCGTGCGCTGGCCGAGCAGGTCAACGCCGCCACGCGCAACGACTGGCGCGCGACGCCGCTGGTGCCGGGCGCGAAGCCGTCTTCGGACTTCATCGACGTCACCAACCCGGCCGACCGCCGCCAGGTCGTCGGCCAGTGGCAGCCGGCCGATGCGGCGACCGTGCAGCAGGCGCTGGCGAATGCCGTCGCCGCGCAGCCGGCGTGGGACGCCCTGCCCGCCGCCTCGCGCGCGGTGATCCTCGAGCGCGCCGCCGACCTGATGGAACAGCGCATGCCCGCGTTCATGGCGCTGTGCACGCGCGAGGCCGGCAAGACGCTCGCGGACGGCGTCGCCGAAGTGCGCGAAGCCGTGGATTTCCTGCGCTATTACGCCGGCCAGGCGCGCGCGATGTTCGGCGCGCCGGAACAGATGCCCGGCCCGACCGGCGAGTCCAACACCCTGCAGCTCGGCGGCCGCGGCGTGTTCGTCTGCATCAGCCCCTGGAACTTCCCGCTGGCGATCTTCAGCGGCCAGGTCGCCGCGGCGCTGGCCGCCGGCAACAGCGTGATCGCCAAGCCGGCCGAGCAGACCAACCTCACCGGCTACTACGCGGTGAAGCTGCTGCACGAGGCCGGCGTGCCGGAATCGGTACTGCAATTCCTGCCCGGCGACGGCGCCACCGTCGGCGCGGCGCTGACCGCCGATCCGCGCGTGGCCGGCGTCGCCTTCACCGGCTCCACCGACACCGCGCGCGCGATCACCCGCGCGCTCGCCGGCCGCGAAGCCGGCCCGATCGCGGTGCTGATCGCCGAGACCGGCGGCCAGAACGCGCTGATCGGCGATTCGTCCGCACGGCCCGAGCAGCTGGTCAAGGACGCGCTGGCGTCCGCCTTCACCTCCGCCGGCCAGCGCTGCTCGGCTGCGCGCGTGCTGTACGTGCAGGAGGACATCGCCGACA
>DASWQG010000047.1:0-11947 GCA_036403775.1 Luteimonas sp. | reverse complement strand
CGGCGCCTGCGCGCGCCGGCCCAGCGGGAACACCAGCAGCCACAGCAGCCAGCCGACCGGGCGGATCGGGAAGTTGCGCAACGCGCCCGACAATGCGGTCTCGATCTTGTTGATCGCGTCGTGGAAGGCCCAGGCCAGCAGCGGGCGGTCGCCCTCGGGCCGACCCTCGTCCTCATAGCGCTTGAGCAGCGCGCTGCAGATGTAGAGCTGGCTCAGCACGTCGCCAAGCCGGCCGGACAGCGACTCCTTGAACTTGAGCTTGCCGCCGAGCATCAGCATCGAGGTATCGGCCATCACCGCCAGCGTCGCCGAGTAGCGGTCCAGCTTGCGGTAGAAGCGGCGCGTGTAGTCGTCGCCGGGCGCCTTGCCGACGCTGGCGAAGGTGAGCCCGTACCAGAGCGCGCGCACGGCGTTGGAGATCGCGGCGCCGATGTGGCCGAACAGGTTGCGGTCGAACTCGTCGAGCCGTTGCCGCGGATCCGGCAGCTGCGCCGCCTTCATCTCCTTCAGGACCCATGGATGGCACAGGATCGCGCCCTGGCCGAAGATCATCAGCGAGCGCGTCATGATGTTCGCGCCCTCGACGGTGATGCTGATCGGCGTCGCCTGCCAGCCGCGGCCCAGGTAGTTGCGCGGCCCCAGGATGATGCCCTTGCCGCCATGGATGTCCATCGCGTCCCTGATCACCTCGCGGCCCATCTCGGTGCAGTGGTACTTGGCGATGGTCGAGGGCACCGCCGGGTTCTCGCCGCGCGCCACCGCCGCGGCGGTGGCCTGCGACAGGGCGCTGATCGCGTAGGCCTTGCCGGCGATGCGCGCCAGCGCCTCCTGCACGCCCTCGAAGCGGCCGATGGACAGGCCGAACTGCTTGCGGATGCGCGCGTAGGCGCCGGAGACGACGGCGGCCGCCTTGGCGCCGCCGCTGGCGGTGGAGGGGAGGGTGATCGAGCGGCCGATGGACAGGCATTCCATCAGCATCTGCCAGCCCTTGCCGGCGTAGTCCTCGCCGCCGATCAGCTGCGACAGCGGCACGAACACGTCGCGGCCGCGGACCGGGCCGTTCTGGAACGGCGTGTTGAGCGGGAAGTGGCGGCGCCCGACCTCGAGCCCGGGCGTGTCCGCGGGGACCAGCGCCAGCGAAATGCCGATGTCCCTGCGGTCGCCGAGCAGGCCGTCGGGGTCGTACATGCGGAAGGCGACGCCGATCAGGGTCGCGACCGGCGCCAGCGTGATGTAGCGCTTGTCCATCGTCAGGCGGATGCCGAGCACGTTGGCGCCGTTCCATTCGCCCATGCAGACGATGCCGTAGTCCGGGATCGAGGTGGCGTCGGAGCCGGCGAACGGGCCGGTGAGCGCGAAGCAGGGCACCTCGCGGCCGTCCGCCAGGCGCGGCAGGTAATGCGCCTTCTGCTCGTCGGTGCCGTAGTGCATCAGCAGCTCCGCCGGTCCCAGCGAATTGGGCACGCCGACGGTGGAGCTGACGACCGAGGAGATCGACGCCAGCTTCTGGATCACCTTGTGGTTCATCAGCGCCGAGAAGCCCAGGCCGCCGTATTCCTTCGGGATGTTCAGGCCGAAGAAGCCCTCCTTCTTGACGAACTCCCACATCTCCGGCGGCAGGTCGGCGCGGACGTGGGTGATGTCCCAGTCGTCGACCATCCGGCACAGCTGCTCGCAGGGCCCGTCGAGGAACGCCTGCTCCTCCGCGGTGAGCTGCGGCCGGGGCTGCGAGAGCAGCACGTTCCAGTCGGGCTTGCCGGAGAACAGCTCGCCCTCGAAGCCGACCGTGCCCGATTCCAGCGCGGTGCGCTCGGTCTCGGTCAGCGGCGGCAGGATGCGGGTGTAGAACTTGAGCAGCGGCGCGGTGAGCAGCGGCTTGCGGATGCCGGGCAGCAGCACCGGCAGCGCCAGCAGCGCGGTGAGCACGGCGGCGACGGCGGTCGCGCCGGGGCTGGCGATCCCGAACAGCCAGCAGGCCAGCAGCAGGACGGCCGACAGCGCCAGCCACGTCGCCAGGCGCATGCGGTGGTAGGCGGTGAACAGGCCGGCCAGCAGGACGGCGAGGAAGGGCACGACAGCGCTCATGAGGGCTCCGGTCAGGGTGGCGCGCGGCAAGTCCCGCTCTCCGGGATTGTGCGCTGCCTATACCATACGGTATGGTATGGTCTTTGCCAAGCCCGTCCAGCGCGTACCATGGCGGCTGATGGCGTATGGATCGACGACTGCCGTGACCGACACCTCCACCGACGCGACGCGGCCGGAACGCAGCGGCCGGCTCAGCGCCGACGACTGGGCCCAGGCCGCGCTCGAACAGATCGCAGAGACGGGCGTCATGTCGGTCGCGGTCGAGCCGCTCGCGCGCCGCCTCGGCGTGACCAAGGGCAGCTTCTACTGGCACTTCCCCTCGCGCGAGGCGCTGCTGGTCGCGGCGCTCGAGCGCTGGGAGAAGGTGGAGCAGGAGGAAGTGTTCGGCCAGCTCGAGGCCATTCCCGACGCCGCGCAGCGCCTGCGCTCGCTGTTCGACCTGGTCGCGCACGAGGCGCGCTCGCACATCATCTACAGCGAGCTGCTCAAGGCGCTGGACCATCCGGTGGTGCGGCCGGTGATCGAGCGCGTGTCCGCGCGCCGGTTGGAGTACCTCACCGCCTCCTTCCGCCAGGCCGGGCTCAACCGCGCCGACGCGCAGCACCGCGCGCGCCTGGCCTACGCCGCCTATGTCGGCTTCCTGCAGCTCAACCTGCAGTTGCAGCAGCCGCGGCTGCAGCATGACGAATTCGAGGCCTATGTCGCGCACGTGATGGCCACGCTGATCCCCGCCTGACGGGGCACGCCCTTTTCGCCGTCTTTCCATGCAGGAGGCAACACCGTGAACGCCCGCACCAAGGACCTGCCCGCCGCGACGCCGGGAACCACCGGCAGCACGCTGCAGGCGCTCAACGACTGGGTCGCCGAAGTCGCGGCGCTGACCCGCCCGGACGCGATCCACTGGTGCGACGGCAGCGACGCCGAGAACGCGGCGCTGGTCGCGGCCATGGAGGCCGACGGCACCCTGGTCCGCCTCAACGAACAGACGCACCCGCGCAGCTGGCTGCACCGCTCGCACCCGGACGACGTGGCGCGCGTGGAGCACCTGACGCTCGTGTGCACGCCCGACCCGGAGGAAGCCGGGCCCAACAACCACTGGATGGCGCCGGCCGAGGCGCACGCGAAGATCGACGCGCTGTTCGACGGCTGCATGCGCGGGCGCACGATGTACGTGATCCCGTACTGCATGGGCCCGATCGATTCGCCGCTGTCGCGCTGCGGCGTGGAGGTCACCGATTCGCCGTACGTGGTCGCGAACATGCGGATCATGACCCGCATGGGCGCCGCGGCGCTGGCCCGCATCGAGCGCGAGGGCTCGTTCGTCAAGGGCCTGCATTCGATCGGCGAGCTCGACCCCGACCGCCGCTACATCATGCATTTCCCCCACGAGCTGGCGATCAAGTCCTACGGCTCGGGCTACGGCGGCAACGCGCTGCTGGGCAAGAAGTGCCACGCGCTGCGCATCGCCTCGCACCAGGCGCGCAACGAGGGCTGGCTGGCCGAGCACATGCTGATCCTGGGCGTGGAGGATCCGCAGGGCGACACCCACTACATCGCCGCGGCGTTCCCATCGGCCTGCGGCAAGACCAACCTGGCGATGCTGATCCCGCCGGAGGGCTATCGCGAAGCCGGGTGGAAGATCTGGACGATCGGCGACGACATCTGCTGGATGCGCCCCGGCCCGGACGGCCGCCTCTACGCGATCAACCCGGAAGCCGGGTTCTTCGGCGTCGCGCCCGGCACCTCGGCGAAGTCCAACCCGAACGCGCTGGCGTCGATCCAGTCCGACACCATCTTCACCAACGTCGGCGTCACCGCCGACCAGCAGCCGTGGTGGGAAGGCATCGGCAACGGCCTGCAGCCCGCCATCGACTGGCGCGGCGAGCCCTACGACCCGGCGACGCGTCCCGCGGCGCACCCGAACTCGCGCTTCACCGTGTCGGCGAAGCGCTGCCCGAGCTGGTCGCCGAAGGCCGAGGATCCCCAGGGCGTGCCGATTTCCGCGATCGTCTTCGGCGGCCGCCGCGCCTCGCTGGTGCCACTGGTGTTCGAGGCGCGCGACTGGACCCACGGCGTGCTGGTCGGCGCGGCGATGGGCTCGGAGACCACCGCCGCGGCCACCGGCGCGGTCGGCGTGATGCGCCGCGACCCGATGGCGATGAAGCCGTTCTGCGGCTACAACTTCGCCGACTACTTCGCGCACTGGCTGTCGTTCGACCAGCCCGGCGCGAACCTGCCGAAGGTGTTCCACGTCAACTGGTTCCGCAAGGGCGCCGACGGCGGCTTCCTGTGGCCGGGCTTCGGCGACAACCTGCGCGTGCTCGAGTGGATGATCGACCGCGTCGAGGGCAGGGCGGGCGTGGTCGAGACGCCGATCGGCGGGCTGCCGGTGCGCGAGGAACTCGACCTCGAGGGCCTGGAGCTCTCCGACGAGGCCAACGACCTGCTGTTCGGGTTCGACCGCGACGGCTGGCGCGCCGAGTTCGCCGGCATCGGCGAGTACCTCGAGGGTTACGGCGCGCGCATGCCCGAGGCGCTGAAGCGGGAGCACGCACGGATCGCGGAGGCGCTCGCAGGCTGAAGCGCGCGCGAAACATGCGCAAATGCCGGCCGGCGTCAAGGCCGGTCGGTTGGTGTTCGGATTTCGTTAATTCCCCTATATTCGGCAAGGGCGCGCATTGCGCGCCTTTTGCCTGGTGCATCCCGCATTCCAGGCCAATACGACCGAAACCTAGAGGGAACTCCATCCGATGACCCGTAACCAGCTCGCCCGGCGCACGCGGCGCAGCGCCCTCGCGCTCGCCCTCGGCCTCTGCTTCGCCGGCGGCGTCCACGCCCAGTCGAACACGTCCGGCGCGATCGTCGGCAATGCCGACCCCGGCGACGCCATCAGCGTCACCAATCCCGCCACCGGCTTCAGCCGCACGCTGACCGCCTCGGCGGACGGCAGCTTCCGCTTCTCCGCCCTCCCCCCGGGCACCTACCAGGTCAGCGAAGCCGGCGGCGAGCCGCGCGTCGTCACCGTTTCGGTGGGTACCGCCAGCAGCGTCGACTTCACCTCTTCCGCCACCACCCTCGGCACCGTCACCGTGGTCGGCAGCAGCGCGGTCAACCCGATCGACGTCAGCTCGGTCGAATCGACCACGATCATGACCGAGCAGCAGATCGACCGCCTGCCGGTCGCGCGCAACACGACGTCCGTGGCGCTGCTCGCGCCGGGCACCGTGCGCGGCGACGACCGCTTCGGCAACGTGGCGTCCTTCGGCGGCGCCTCGCCGGCCGAGAACGTCTATTACATCAACGGCTTCAACGTCACCAACATCGTCACCGGCCTCGCGTTCAACGAGCTGCCGTTCGAGGCGCTGGCCGAGCAGCAGGTCAAGACCGGCGGCTACGGCGCCGAGTTCGGCCGTTCGCTGGGCGGCGTGGTGAACATGATCACCAAGCGCGGCACCAACGAGTGGAAGTTCGGCGCCAACCTGGTGTGGTCGCCGCAGGCGCTGGACAGCGGCGCGCGCTTCGCCTACGACCCGGACCGCGACGGCAACTACACCGTCGAGCGCGGCGCCGAGACCGATTCGCTGGTCTACAACGTCTACGGCGGCGGCCCGCTGGTGAAGGACAAGCTGTTCATGTACGCCCTGTACCAGGGCGAGAAGACCACGGTCGAGGACCGCTACCAGGGCGGCAGCTCCGACGAGGACCGCGACTCGCCGCAGGGCCTGGTCAAGCTCGACTGGAACGTCACCGACGACCACCTGCTCGAGTTCACCGCGTTCAGCGACAAGCACAAGTCGCACACGCAGTACTACCAGCGCGCCCCGGGCGACACCGCGATCGGCGGCGGCACCCCGCTGGGCACCCTGGACACCGAGCGCGGCGGCGAGAACTACGTCCTGCGCTGGACCGGCTACCTGACCGACACCTTCACCCTGTCGGCCCTGTACGGTCGCGGCGAGTACTCGCGCGACACCGACGACTCCAACGCCGTGGGCTGCCCGATCGTCATCGACCAGCGCTCCAGCGCCGACGTCGGTCCGCTCGGCGTCGAGGGCTGCTGGGTCAATGCGTTGGTCGGCGTCGACGGCGCCGGCGACGTGCGCAAGTCGTGGCGCGTGGACGGCGAGTGGATCCTGGGCGACCACATGCTCCGCTTCGGCCTGGACAACGAGAAGTTCGACACCTTCGACGGCTCGTCCTACTCGGGCGGCGGCTACTGGCTGTACGCGAACGCCGACGCCGGCGACGAGCTGAGCAACGGCGGCATCGTGCCCGCCGGCGTGACCGAGGTGGTGCGCTTCCGCAAGTTCGAGAACGGCGGCAACTTCGTCACCAAGAACTCGGCGTGGTACATCGAGGACAACTGGCAGGTCACCGACAACTTCCTCGCGTACCTGGGCATCCGCAACGAGTCGTTCACCAACCTCAACTCGCTGGGCGGCGCCTTCATCGACGTGCAGGACACCTGGGCCCCGCGCCTGGGCTTCTCGTGGGACGTCCACGGCGATTCCTCGCTGAAGGTGTTCGGCAACGCCGGCCGCTACTACATCCCGGTCTACGCCAACACCAACGTGCGCCTGGCCGGCTCGGAGAGCGACTACTTCGAGTGGTACAGCTTCGACTCGATCGACCCGGTCACCGGCGCTCCCGGCGGCCTGACCCCGATCGGCGACCGCCACGTCACCAGCTCCGGCGGCGTGCCCGACCCGCGCACCGTGGTCGACAACAACCTGTCGCCGATGTACCAGGACGAGTTCATCCTGGGCTTCCAGAAGCAGCTGTCCGAGTCCTGGGCGGTCGGCGTCCGCGGCATCCACCGCGACCTGAAGTCGGGCATGGACGACATCTGCCCGTACGACGAGCCCTACGCCTGGGCGATCGAGGAGGGCTACTCGGCCGACGAGGCCGACGCCATCGCCTCGGCGGTGAACCACTGCTTCCTCACCAACCCGGGCAAGGACCTGTCGCTGAACGTCGACCTGGACGGCAGCGGCGAGCTCACCACGATCGTCATCCCGGCGGCCGCGCTCGGCCTGCCCGAAGCCAGCCGCAAGTACGACGCCCTCGAATTCTTCTTCGAGCGCGGCTGGGACGGCAAGTGGTTCCTGCAGGGTTCCTACACCTGGGCCAAGAGCAAGGGCAACACCGAAGGCTACGTGAAGTCGGACATCGCGCAGGACGACGCCGGCATCACCCAGGACTTCGACTACCCCGGCCTCATGGACGGCGCCTACGGCTACCTGCCGAACGATCGCCGCCACAGCCTGAAGGTGTTCGGCGCGTACCAGGTCGCGGACGAGTGGCGCGTGGGCGCCAACCTGCTGGTGCAGAGCGGCCGCCCGTACAACTGCTTCGGCGTGTACCCGGCGGACGGCCCCGACACCGGCGCCCCCGGCTACGGCGTGGCGTCGTTCTACTGCGGCACCAACGTCGAGGATGCCTACCCTGGCACGCTGGTGCCGCGCGGCACCGCCGGCCGGGTGCCGTGGCAGAAGACGCTCGACCTCAACCTGACCTACGAGCCCAACTGGATGGACGGCCTGCAGGTCCGGATGAACGTGCGCAACGTGTTCGACTCCAACGACTACACCCGCGTGGTCGAGGACGCCGAGACCGATTCGCGCGCGCCGCTGTACAACTACCTGCAGCCGCGCGGCTTCGTCGCCCCGCGGGCGGTGGAGTTCGTCGTGCAGTACGAGTGGGGCGCGAAGTAAGGGCATCCCCACGCCGGCCAGCCTTCCGGGCTGGCCGGTCACGCCCGCCCAGAGGCCGCCGGTCACCCCGGCGGCCTTTTTGTTTGTTGCGCTGCAGCATCCGCGCCATGCTGCGGCGTACGGAAGGAATGCGTGTGCTTTGAGGGACTTGCGAGGGACCGCCGCGGGGCTTGCCTATGCTGCCTTGCACCATCGAAGCAAGCCCTTGTGAGGGGCTTGTTAAGGATTTGTTGGGTGTTCTATAGTCGGCCGGTCATGCCATCCCTGGCTTTGACGTACATGTACATCTCAAGGTCCTTCGTCCCTATGGGGGTTAACAACAATGGCTTCTAAGCAACTCGCCACGAGCCTGAAGCGAAGCGCACTGACCGCGGCCCTGGGTCTGTGCTTCGCCGGCGGCGCGTACGCCCAGTCCAATGCGGCTGGTGCGATCACCGGTAGCGCCGATCCGGGCGACACCATCACCATCACCAACGCCTCCCGCGGCTTCAGCCGCACGGTCACCGTCGGTGCCGACGGCAACTACCGCTTCTCGGCGCTGCCGACCGGCGAGTACGAGATCAGCGAGAACGGCGGTGCCCCGCGCACGGTCCGCGTCAATGTCGGCGTCGCCGCCAACATCGACTTCGTCTCCGGTGGCGACGCCACCACGCTGGGCACGGTGACGGTCGTCGGCTCGAACGTGATCAACCCGATCGACGTGTCCTCGGTCGAGTCCACCACGATCCTGACCGCCGAGCAGATCAACCGCATCCCGGTCGCGCGCAACACCACCGCCGTCGCCCTGCTGGCCCCGGGCACCGTGCGTGGCGACGCCGCGTTCGGCAACCTGGCCTCCTTCGGCGGCGCGTCCGTCGCGGAAAACCAGTACTACATCAACGGCTTCAACGTCACCAACACCTTCCGCAACCTGAACTTCGGCTCGATCCCGTTCGAGGGCGTCGCCGAGCAGCAGGTCAAGACCGGTGGCTACGGCGCCGAGTTCGGCCGCTCGCTGGGTGGCGTGGTCAACCAGATCACCAAGCGCGGCAGCAACGAGTTCCATGCCGGCGGCAACGTGTACTGGGAGCCGGAAAGCCTGCGGGAAGAGGTGGCCAACACCTACTACTCCAACCCGCTGACCCCGAACGACTTCGGCAACCTGCGCCAGGACAACTCGCACGACACCCAGGACGCGTGGAACGCGAACCTGTGGGCCGGCGGCGCCCTGGTCAAGGATCGCCTGTTCTACTACGGCCTGATCTCCTACTCGAACACCGAGAACGAGACCTACGGCAGCGTCCAGTCGGTGACCAACACCTCGGCCCGCACCAAGGCGCCGAACTGGCTGTTGAAGCTGGACTGGAACATCAACGACAACAACATCCTCGAGTTCACCGCGTTCTCGGACAAGCGTGAAACGAAGACCAACAACTACCACAACACCCCGGGCGAGTTCGATCGCTTCGACTACTCGGGCTACGACGTGGCGGAGCAGGGTGGCGAGAACTACATCCTGAAGTACACCGGCTACCTGACCGACACCTTCACCCTGTCGGCCCTGTACGGCCGCAGCGAGTTCTCGCGTTCGACCTACGTGGTCGGCGCCGACGGCACGCGCGCGGAGTACGACGGTACCTTCACCGTGCCGACCCCGGGCGTCGCCCCGACCGACAACTGCTCGGTGGTCATCGACTCGCGTCCGGCCTACCGCACCAACGTCAGCGGCATCTACAGCGGCTGCTCGGTGAGCAACGGGACGCTGCAGGACGTGAACTCGGGCGACGAGCGCCAGCAGTTCCGCGTCGACGGCGAGTGGCAGCTGGGCGACCACCTGGTCCGCTTCGGCTACGACGCCGACGAGTACGAGTCCCGCGCCGGTGCGGCCCGCGAGGGTGGCTACCAGTGGACCTACCTGACCAGCACCAACGGCACGCCGTCGGATACCAGCGACGACTTCGACGTCGCGCGCCTGCAGTACACCAGCCAGGGCGCCCTGGTGAAGGTCAAGCAGCACGCGTACTACATCGAGGACAGCTGGAACATCACCGACAACTTCATCGCCTACCTGGGCGGTCGTTGGGATACGTTCGAGAACATCAACGGCCAGGGCGAGACCTACGTCAAGATCAACAACCAGTTCGGCCCGCGCCTTGGCTTCAGCTGGGATGTCTTCGGCGACTCGACCTTCAAGGTGTTCGGTAACGCCGGCCGCTACGCCCTGCCGCTGACCCCGTCGGTGGCCGTGCGCGGCGCGTCCGCGTCGCTGTTCACCCGCGAGGACTTCGTCCCCGAGGACGGCACCTTCTTCATCATCGACCCGGAGACGGGTGCCCCGCTGAACGCGGTGTCTCGCGGCAACTTCCGCTTCATCAACGCCGAGACCGGTGGCCCGAAGGTCGCCGATACGATCGCGTCGAAGAACCTGAAGCCGATGTACCAGGACGAGTACATCCTGGGCTTCCAGAAGCAGCTCACCGACAACTTCTCGATGGGCATCCGCGGCATCTATCGCGACCTGAAGGCCGCGATCGACGACAACTGCGACTACGCCGCGGTGCTGGACGGCGAAGGCTCGCCGTTCCATTACGACCCGGAGGTCGGCTTCTGGATCGACGACAACGGCGAGTACCCGGCGCTGCCGTTCATCGACCCGCTCAACACGGGCTTCCCGTACTGCCGCATGATGAACCCGGGCGAGGACGCGGTGTTCCTCACCGACTTCTACGGCGATGGCAACCTGACGGAAGTGCACGTGCCGGGCGAGCTGATGTCGCCGAAGGCCAAGCGCACCTACAGCGCGCTCGAGTTCTTCTTCGACGGCCGCTGGGACAAGATGTTCCTGCAGGGCTCGTACACCTACGCCAAGTCCAAGGGCAACACCGAGGGCGGCGTGAAGTCGGACATCGGCCAGGGCGACACCAACGTCACCCAGGACTTCGACTACTACGAGCTGACCGTCGACACGTACGGCTACCTGCCGAACGACCGTCGCCACAGCCTGAAGCTGTTCGGTTCGTATGACGTGACCGACGAGTGGAGCGTGGGCGCGAACATGCTGGTGCAGTCGGGTCGCCCGATCAACTGCCTCGGCGTGCTGGACCGCAACCCGGGTCCGGCCTACAGCCCGCACCCCTACGGTTCCTCGTTCATGCGCTGCAGCCCGAGCGGCGACGCGACCAACAACGACTCCGTGGCCGTGCCGCGCGGTACCAAGGGTCGCCTGCCGTGGACCACGCAGTTCGACCTGAACGTCAACTACCGTCCGAACTGGATGGAAGGCCTGCAGTTCAAGGTCGACGTGTTCAACGTCCTGAACTCGCAGAAGGTCACCTCGGTCATCGAGACCGCGGAGATCTCGGCGACGGGTGCTGCGTCCAACACCTACCTGCTGCCGGCCTCGTTCCAGCAGCCGCGTTCGGTGCGCTTCATGGTCCAGTACGACTTCTAAGCCGCAAGGCAATGCAGTAACTTGGACGGCCGCCGCAAGGCGGCCGTCTTTTTTCCAGCGGGGACCCAACATGCCAGCCAGCCTGGAGCCGCAATGGCTCGCCGCGCGCGAACGCGAAGCGCGGGGCGACCTCGACGGCGCGCGCAGGATCTACGAGGGCGTGCTGGCCCTGGACCCGACCCAGGCCTTCGCCTGGTCGCGGCTGTCGGCGATCGCCTCGCGCCAGGGGCGTATCCGCGAGGCCCGCGAGGCCGCGCTTACCGGCACCGAGCTCGCGCAGCGGCACCGTCGCTGGCGGGCCTTGCCCTGGCTCACCCAGCAGCTGCTCGGCTTCGACGAGCGCGCTGCGGTGGAGCGCGCGATCGCAGGGGCCGACTGGAACCACCCGCTGGTCCTCTCGCAATCCGCAGTCCTGGCGCAGCAGCTCTGGCTCGCCGACGCCCACGCGACCGGGCTGCGCCTGGCCGAACACGCCCTGCGCGCGGCGCCGCGCAGCCACCTGCTGCACTACGTCCACGGCAACCTGCTGCGGCACCTGGGACGCGCCGCGGATGCCACGGCTGCGTTCGAGCGCTGCCTGGCGCTGTCCCCGGGAGTCGCCGAAGGCCACTGGGCGCTCGCCTCCCACCACCCCTCCGAGCCGCGGGGCGCGCGCGTGCCGCGCGTGCGCGCGGCCCTCGACGCCGCGCCCGACGACCCGCTGCAGCGCGCCTTCCTC
>DASWQG010000046.1:0-3611 GCA_036403775.1 Luteimonas sp. | reverse complement strand
CAGCACGCTGCGCGTGGCCGCGGGCAATGCCGCGAGCGCGCGCTGCAGCGCGGCGGCGTCGGCCGCGGCCGCCGGCGGTGGCGCGAGGTCGTCCGGCAGCAGGTCGTCCCCGGGCAGTTCCTGCGCCAGCCGGTCGCCGCGGCGCAGGCGCATCAATGCCTCGTTCGCCGCTACCCGGCGCAGCCAGGCCCAGAACGGCGCGCCGTCCACGCCGCGGAACTCGCCGATCCGGTCGAACAGCTTGAGCATGGTGTCCTGCAGCACGTCGGAGGCCTCGTCGCGGTCGCCGCAGATCCGCAGCGCCAGGGTGAACACCGGTCGCTCGAAACGGCGGTAGAGCTGCTCGAACGCCGCCCGTTCGCCGGCCCGCGCGCGGGCGAGCAGGCTGGCCGGGACGTCGATGGCGAAGGACGAGGCGGTGGGCATTCGAACCCTAGGATGCGCCTGGCGGGGAAAGGGTCGCAGGGGGGCGCTATGATCCCCTTCGAGCCCAGCTGGGCTCCAATGGGGAAATCGCAATGACGTACACGCTGCTCGCCGGCATCCTTGGCCTCGCCGGCATCATCCTGCTGTTCAAGACCGTGCGCATGGTCCCGCAGGGCTATGAATGGACCGTGGAGCGCTTCGGCCGTTACACGCAGACGCTCACGCCGGGCCTGCACTTCCTGATCCCGGTGGTCTACGGCATCGGCCGCAAGGTCAACATGATGGAGCAGGTCCTGGAGGTTCCCAGCCAGGACGTGATCACCAAGGACAACGCGGTGGTCAAGGTGGACGGCATCGTCTTCTTCCAGGTGCTCGACGCGGCCAAGGCGGCCTACGAGGTGGCGACCCTGGAGATCGCGATCCTCAACCTGGTGATGACCAACATCCGTACCGCGATCGGCTCGATGGACCTGGACGAGTCGCTGTCCAAGCGCGACGAGATCAACGCCAAGGTGCTGGTGGCGGTGGACCAGGCCACGCACCCCTGGGGCATCAAGGTCAACCGCATCGAGCTCAAGGACATCGCGCCGCCGCGCGACCTGGTCGAGGCGATGGCGCGGCAGATGAAGGCCGAGCGCGAGAAGCGCGCCAACATCCTGGAGGCCGAGGGCTTCCGCCAGGCGGCGATCCTCAAGGCCGAGGGCGAGAAGCAGTCCACGATCCTGGAGGCGGAGGGCGATCGCGAGGCCGCCTTCCGCCAGGCGGAGGCGCGCGAGCGGCTCGCCGAGGCCGAGGCCAAGGCGACGCAGATGGTGTCCGACGCGATCGCCGGCGGCAACGTCAACGCCATCAACTATTTCGTCGCGCAGAAGTACATCGAGGCGTTCAAGGCGCTGGCCGAGGCCCCGAACCAGAAGTTCGTGATGATGCCGATGGAGTCGGCCGGCGTGATCGGCTCGCTCGGGGGCATCGCCGAGCTGGCGAAGGAAGCGCTGGACCGGCAGGGCGGTGGACGCGCGGTCGTGGCGCCGCGCGCGGGAGGCTGAGCCATGCGCTGGGACGTGTTCGGATGGGCGGCGCTGGCCCTGGTCCTGTTCGCCGCGGAAGCGCTGGCGCCCGGGGCCTTCATGCTGTGGCTCGGCTTCGCCGCCACCGCGGTGCTGCTGGCGGTGCTGTTCGTGCCGGGGATCCCGCTGCTGGCGCAGGTCGCCGCGTTCGTCGTGCTGAGCTTCGTCTCGATCCAGGTCTACCGCCGCTGGTTCCGCCGCCGCGAACCCGCGAGCGACCGCCCGGACCTCAACCGCCGCACGGCGGCCCTGGTGGGCGAGGTGGTGACGCTGCACGAGCCGATCGTCGCCGGCCGCGGCCGCGTGCAGATCGCCGACGCGTACTGGACGGTGCTCGGCCCGGATCTCCCGGCCGCCACCCGCGTGCGCATCACCGGCGCCCGCGGCATGGACCTGCTGGTCGAGCCCGCGTAGGAAACCCTTCTCCCCGCGCGCGGGGGGAAGGTGGCGCGCAGCGCCGGATGAGGGGCGCTCTCGGCGATAATCCGGGAATCCCCCACGCCGGAGCCCCCCATGACCCGCAAGACCATTCTCAACGAGTCCCACCGCGCCCTGGGTGCGCGCATGGTGGACTTCGGCGGCTGGGACATGCCGTTGCACTACGGCTCGCAGGTGGACGAGCACCACCAGGTGCGGCGCGACGCCGGCATGTTCGACGTCTCGCACATGACGGTCGTGGACCTGCACGGGCCGCGCACCCGCGAGTTCCTGCGCCAGCTGCTGGCCAACAACGTGGACAAGCTGCAGAAGCCGGGCAAGGCGCTGTACAGCTGCATGCTCGACGCCAGGGGCGGGGTGATCGACGACCTGATCGTCTACTTCCTGGCGGAGGACTTCTTCCGCCTGGTCGTGAACGCGGCCACCCGCGACAAGGACCTGGCCTGGATCACCGCCCAGGCGATCCCGTTCGGCGTGGAGGTGCGCGAGCGCGAGGACTTCGCGATGGTCGCGGTGCAGGGCCCGACCGCGCGCGAGCGCGTCGCCGGCCTGCTCGACGAGGCGGGCGCGCGGGTCGCCGGCAAGCTCGGCCGCTTCGCCGCCGCCGAGGTGGCGACGAAGGACGGCACGCCGCTGTTCCTCGCGCGCACCGGTTACACGGGCGAGGACGGCTTCGAGGTGGTGGTGCCGGTGGACCGCGCGGTCGCGCTGTGGGACGCGCTGCTCGCCGCCGGCGTGAAGCCGGCCGGCCTGGGCGCGCGCGACACGCTGCGCCTGGAGGCGGGAATGAACCTCTACGGCCAGGACATGGACGAGTCGGTCACGCCCTACGAGGCGGCGCTGGCCTGGACGGTGTCGCTGGACGAAGGCCGCGCGTTCAACGGCCGCGACGCCCTCGAGGCGCAGCGGTCCGCCGGCGGCGCGCGGCAGATGATCGGCATCGTGATGGACGAGAAGGGCGTGCTGCGCCACGGCCAGCGCGTGCTCACGCCCAACGGCGAGGGCGAGATCCTCTCGGGCACGTTCTCGCCCACCCTGGGCAAGGCGATCGCGTTCGCGCGGATCCCGGCGGGCGACGCCGCGCCGGGCGACGTCCGCGTGGACATCCGCGGCCGCGAAGTCCCGGTGCGGGTGGTGAAGTTCCCGTTCGTGCGCGAAGGCCAGGCGCAGCCGGGGATTTGATCCGTCGCGTCCGCCGTTGGATACACTACCGACCCACCCCCACACGGTCACCCGACCTGCCAACCCGGAGCCCACGATGAGCGAGATTCCCGGCGACCTGAAATTCCTGAAGTCCCACGAGTGGGCGCGCGTCGAGGGCGACGGCAAGGTCACGGTCGGCATTTCCGACCACGCGCAGGGATTGCTCGGCGACCTGGTCTACGTGGAGCTGCCCAACGTCGGCGACCGCGTCGAGGCCGGCAACGCCAGCGCCGTGGTCGAGTCCGTGAAGGCGGCGTCGGACGTGTACAGCCCGGTCAGCGGCACGGTGCTCGAGGTCAACGGCGCGCTCGCCGACAAGCCGGAGACGATCAACGAGGACGCCTACGGCGACGGCTGGCTGTTCGTCGTGCAGGCCGACGAGCCGTCGCAGCTGGATGAAATGCTCGACCCGGATGCGTACGCCGAGCTGCTCGAAGAGGACGACCACTGACGCGTCGCCGGGCGTCGCCCGGCGAC
>DASWQG010000045.1:0-3169 GCA_036403775.1 Luteimonas sp. | reverse complement strand
GCCGCGCCGGCTCGGGCGACGGCGGCAGGGGCTGTGGTTGCGGCGCCGGCTGCGGCGCCGGCTGCGGCGGCGGTGGCGGCTCGCGCCGGGCCGGATCCTCGCGATCGCCCCAGCCGAACCAGCGTCGCCAACCGCCGCCCTCATCCTCGGCTTCCGCCGCTTCCTGCTGTTCGTACCAGGGATCGGGCTGGACGTAGTAGCAGGACTGGAACGGCGGGGCGTAGCCGGCGACGAAGGCGAAGCGGCGCGCACCCGGGCAGCCCGCGTCGGTCGCGTGCGAGCCCTGGATCCACTCCCAGTCGATGCCCTTGGATTCCACTTCCAGCGGCGCGCTCGGCAGCCGCGAGAAGATGCCCGACCACACCCGCATCGCGCCGGTGGCGCCATACAGGCCGGTGGGCTTGTTCTGGTCGTTGCCCACCCATACCACCGCCAGGTGGTCGCCGGTCCAGCCCGCGAACCAGCTGTCGCGGCTGTCGTTGCTGGTGCCGGTCTTGCCGGCGGCGTTCAGCCGTCCAAGGCCGTCTGCGACCAGCTGTCGGCCGGTGCCGTTGGTCACCGCCTGCTGCAGGGCGATCGTCACCAGGCGCGCGGCGATCGCATCGCCTTCCTGTGCCGGGGCGGGCGCGGAGTCGTAGCGGTTGACCACCTTGCCGTTGCGGTCGATGACCCCGCGCACCGCGTGCAGCGGCTGGATCTCGCCGCCGGAGGCGAGGAACTGGTAGAGCTGCGCCATGCCGTACGGGCTCTGGTCCATCGAGCCCAGGATCAGCGAGGGATTCGCGTTCGCCTCGACGCCCGCCAGCGTGCGCACGAGGTCGGCGATGCGTTGCGGGCCCACCTGCATGCCCACGCGCACGGTCGCCTGGTTGTAGGAGTGCGCCAGGGCGTCGACCAGCCGCACGGTGCCGTGGCTGCGGCCGTCGGAGTTGTCCGGGCTCCAGCGCTTGCCGGTGTCCAGCGTCACCGTCACCGGCGTGTCCTCGACCCAGCTCGCCAGCGACCAGCGCGAGGGTTGCGCCAGCGCCAGCAGGTACACGAACGGCTTGATCACCGAACCGACGGGCCGCTGCGCCTCGATCGCGCGGTTGAAGCCGTGCTTCGCGAAATCCCGGCTGCCCACCACCGCAAGGACTTCGCCTTCGTGGACGTCGGTGACCACCAGGCCGGCCTGCAGCGGGGGACGCTTGCTCGAGTCCAGCGCCTTGAGCGCGTTGGACACCGCGCCCTCGGCATAGGCCTGCGCGGCGGGCGACATGCCGGTCATCACCGACAGCCCGGCGCCCTGCAGCGATTCGGCCGGATAGTCGCGGGCCAGCTGCCGGCGCACCAGGTCCACGTACGCCGGGAACCGGTTGGCCGAGGTGCTGCCCGGGGCATCGGTGATGCCCAGCGGCGCGGCCTTGGCGCGCGCGAGTTCCTCGTCGTTGATCAGGCCGGTCTCGTGGAACTTCTCCAGCGCGTAGTCGCGGCGCTCGCGCGCGGCTTCGGGATTGCGCCTCGGGTCGTAAGCCGACGGGCCCTTGATCATGCCGATCAGCAGGCCGACCTGCGCCGTGCTCAGGTCGCGCAGGTCGCGGCCGAACCAGTACTCCGCGCCCGCGGCGACGCCGCGGATCTCCTGGTTGCCGCGCTGGCCGAGGTAGACCTGGTTGAGGTAGGTCTCCAGGATCAGGCTCTTGTCGTAATGCGCCTCCATCAGCAGCGCATAGAGGATTTCGTTGAACTTGCGGGTAAGCGTCTGCTCCTGGCCGATGCCGAGCAGGCCGCTGCGCGCGAGCTGCTGGGTCAGGGTGCTGCCGCCCTGGAGTTTCTCGCCGCCGGATTTCACCGTGACGAAGACCGCGCGCATCATGCCGCTGAGGTCGATGCCGTGGTGGTGCGCGAAGTCGCGGTCCTCCACCGCCTGCAGGCCGGTGACCAGCAGCTCGGGGACGTCCTTGAGCTCGACCAGCCGCCGCTCCTCCTGCTGCGCGCCGTAGAGCGTGGCGATGCGCGCGGGGTCGAGCGTGGCGGCGCGGATCGCGCGGCCGCTGGCGAGGTCCTTGACGCGGGCCACGCGGCCGCCGGACAGCACGACCTCGATGCGGCTCTGGCCGACCGTGCGGTCGACGTCGGTGAAGCCGCGGCTGGCGATGCGCCAGCGGCTGCCGTCGCGGCCGTAGGTGCCGGGGCGCACGCCGGCGCCGTCGTCGCGGTACGACGCGGCGTCGAGCTCGGTGCGCAGGGTCCTGGCGTCCATCGCCTTGCCCGGGGCGAGCTGCAGCGGCCGCGCGTAGACGCGCGTGGGCAGCTGCCAGCGCAACTGGCCGAAGCGCTCGACGACCTGGTGGTTCAGGTAGAGCGTGTAGGGGATCAGGAAGCCCAGCCCGAGGCCGGCGATGACCAGGCCCCAGGTGAGGAAGCGACGGCGCCAGCCGTGGCCCAGGAAGGCGTTGAAACGGGCCTTGAAGTCGTCGTGCTGGTCGTCGTCGGGTTCGATGCGCGGCATGGGCCTGGGTGCGGCGGGAATGATGCGACAATGACCCGGCGAGCCGGGAAAGCGTCGAGTCTAGCGCAGCCACGTGCACGGCCCGGTGCGCGCCCTTCCTTCCTTCAGCCGGAGTCAAGGCGCTTGTTGGCAGAAGCCCGGTTCCTGCTCGCCCGCGCGCTCGGACTGGCGCATCGTGCCCTCGCCAGCCTCCGCAGCCGCGGCGTGCGCGCCAGCTGGGCGCGCGCGATGCGGCAATGGCGACCCGCGCGGCTGCCGGCCGACGCGCTGTACCGCCCCCCTGGAAGCGACGTCGCGCCGTTCGCCGTGCCCCGCGCCGACGCGCCGCGCGCCAGCGTCGTCATCCCGGTCTACGGGCAATCGGCGCACACGATCGCCTGCCTGCGCGCGATCGCCGCGCATCCCCCGGCGGCGGCGATCGAGGTCATCGTCGTGGACGATGCCTCGCCCGACGACAGCGCGCGGCTGCTGGCGCAGGTCGAGGGCCTGCGCCTCCCCCGGCGCGGGGCCAACGGCGGCTTCATCGCCGCCTGCAACGACGGCGCGGCCCTGGCGCGCGGCGCGTTCCTGGTCTTCCTCAACACCGACACCGTCCCGCAGCCCGGCTGGCTGGATGCGCTGCTCGCGACGTTCGACGCGCATCCCGGCGCCGGCCTCGCCGGCGCGCAGCTGCTGTAC
>DASWQG010000044.1:0-11625 GCA_036403775.1 Luteimonas sp. | reverse complement strand
GCCGCCGACCCTGGTCTGCAGGACCGGCAACAAGGTCTCCACCGTGGTGTGCCGCGCCGAATACATATAGACGCCGCCGGCGCCGCCGTCCTCCTCGTTGGGCTGGTCGAGCCGCTGCACCCACTCGCGCACGGCCTGCAGCGCCGGCTCCGATTCGCTGAAGACGATCAGCGCGTTGGCCGAGGGCACCGGCACGAACGTGAGCACGCCCGCGGTGCCGGGACCGCTGCGCACCGTGTAACCCTGCGCCACGAGCACGTCGCGCAGCTCGCTGGCCAGCTGGTCGACCGGCAGGTACATCGGGTTGATCCGAAGCGACAGCTTGTCGCGCAGCGACGCCCGGTCGAGGACGAGGGCCGCCTCCATCGCCGCCTGCACCTCGCTGCCGGGGCCGCTGATCAACAGCGCATTGGCGTCGACCATCTCCGCGATGTTGACGCCCGTGGTCCCGACCAGGCTGCGCAGCTGCGCCGCGACCCTGGCCGGCTCGCTGGCGTCCAGGGGCATCGCCACGAACACGGTGCGCTGTCCCGCCGGCACGTCCGGCAACGAGCGTGTCGTGATCAACTGTGGCGCCCCCGCGCTGGCATCCACCGCGGGGGCGAAGCGCAGCACGTCGCCCCGCTGCTGGATCTCGCTGCCGTAGTCCTTCAGGACCTGTGCGGCGACCAGGTACAGCTGGGCAGGCGGTTGCGGCTTGGTCAGGCGCAGGCTGACGAGGTCGGCGCGCGCCCGGACCGACTGCTCGATCTCCAGGGGAAAGCCCAGCTCCTCGCCGAAGACGACATTGATGAATGCCGCCATCGGCACGCCATCCAGCACCAGGGAGATCGGCTTCTTCGCCGGGATCGCCGGCACCGTGGGCGCCGCCGCTTCCGCAGGTGCCTGCGAAGGGGCCGGGGCGACCACCGGGCCGGGTTCGATCTGCTGGCGGCTGCCCGGTGCATCGACCGTTTCCTCGGCCGGCGCCGGATTGGGCGCCCGGAGTGGTTCGGGAAACGCGGGCGGCCGCGTTGCGCACGCGGCCAGCATCCCGGCGAGGATCGCCGGAATGAGGACGTGGCGTGCAACGTAAGGGCGGGACTTGCTCATGGAATAGCCACCTGCGGCAACGGATCGGCGAGCAGTTCCTGCTCGTGCTGGGTCCCCTGGCCGTCGACCCAGGTCACGCGGAAACGGGAGACCTTGAGGACACGCCCCCCGTCCGGGAGGGCGTCACCGGCTCCAGCGCGCGTCTCCAATCCACCGGGGACGACGAACAGGGCACGGAATTGGCCGCCTGACGCCACGATGCCGACCGGAACCGGCGGTGGTGGCGGCGGGGGTTCTGCATCGGCGGAAGCGGGAGGCGCACCCCACGGAGCCCGCGACATCCAGACCTCGTCGGCGGCCGCGAGTTCCACCGCGGCAGGCGACGGCAGGGCCCAGTCTACACCGGCGGCGTCCCTGGCCGTCCCGGCGCCGGGCTTGGGTCCGAAGGCAAGGAACGCGGCGGCGCCGAGCACTACGCTCGACACGGCCAGCAGGATGCGCCGCGCGACCTGGGTCAAGGCGACTGCTCCCGTGCCTGGCGCTGCCTCCGCCGTTCCGCGGCGCGCGCGCGCGCCTCGGCGCGCATCTGCGCCTTGCGCGCACTGCCGGTCGATGCGGTCGCCGGCGGCCGGGTACCGGACGGGGCGGCAGCCAGGGATGGGGCGGAAGGTAGCGTCGTTGCCGGTGCCGGACTGGTCGCCGCGGCCGGCAGTGCCGCCGCCGCGGCAGGGGCCTGCGCCTGCAGCAGTGCACCCGCCTCGCCCGGTGCGCTTCGGCTCGCCGGCGGCAAGCCGGCCGGACGCGGAGGCGGCTGCGAGGCGTCGAGTTCATCCGCGGCCCGGAAATAGCCGCGCACCACGAGCGATGCCCGCGGCTGCTGTCCCGCCTGCAGTTCCAGCCGCTCGGTCTGCACCCAGGGGCGCGCCGCGGCGAGGGCCCGCACGAGGTCGCGGATCCGGGCCTCGGCCAGGTTGCCGTCCAGCCTCGCGAGCACCTGCCACAGGCCGTCCTGCCCGGGCACCGGCAGCGAGGTCTCCACGCGGACGTTGGCCTGGGTCATGTCGGCGTGCGCCGCGAGGTCGGTCAGCCAGGCCTGGAGTTCGGCCTGGGCGAGGCCGTCGCTGCGGGCCGGCGGCACCGAGTGGCGCACTTCGGCCAGCCGCGCTTCGGCGGCTTCGGCCCGCGCGGGCCATTGCCGCTCGCGGCTGGCCTCGCGCAGGCGTTCGAACAGGGCCTCGTCACGCTCGTAGGCTTCGACCGTCGCCTGGCGACGATCCGACAGGGCGAGGACCGCGTGGGCGCCGAGGAACAGCAGCGCGGCCAGCACGCCCAGCCGCAGGCGTCGGCTCGCCTGCCATTCCGCGCGCATGCGCGCCAGGTCGAGGCCGCTCACCGGGCCACCTGGTTGGCACTGTCATCGGCGCCGGCGTCGCCGGCGAGGTCCGTGCCGGCTGCCGGCGCGGCCAGGTCGAAGGCCAGGCCCATGCTGCCCGGCGCTGGCGTCGCGACCGCATTGGCCAACGGTCCGGCGTCGGCATAGGCGGTGACGAAATGACGTGGATCGGTGTCGGCGGACAGGATCGAGACCTGGAGCTTCGCATCCTCGCGCTGCCAGCTCGAGAACCGGGCGTCGTCGGGCAGCGGCCGGATGACGTCCGCCATCAACGCGTAATCGCTCGGTCCCACGTCCAACGCCCGCAGCGCAAGCAGCGCGTCGCGCGCGACGTCGGCGCGCTCCCTCGCGGCCAGCAGCGGCGATGCCTGCGCCCGCAGCGCTTCCATCCTGCCGTCGAGGCGCGCCTGGGCCCAGCTCCAGTAGGCCTGTCCCGCGAACTGCCAGCCCAGGCCGCAACACACGAGCCCCAGCCCGAGCGTCCAGGCCCCGCGTTCCAGCACCGCCGGCGACGCCGCCAGGCGCCTTCCGCCCTCGTCCCAGGGTTCGCTCCAGCCCGTGCGCACCGGTTCGGGGACGGCTTCGCCCTCACCCGGGCCGAGGCCGCAGGCGCGCACGAACCGGCGCCACGCGTCCGGGGTGGGCACGGCCGGCCACCACTGGCTCGCGGCCAGGATCCCATCGCGCCAATGCTGCCCTTCGAAACCCTCCACCAGCTCGACCAGGCGAAGGCCATCGCCGCGAGGCGCGGCCCGCAGCAGGGACTCCGGAATCCAGCCGGCATCCGTGCGGCCGAGGCGGTCGCCGCCTTCCGGCCAGGTCCACACATGGGCGATGCCACCGGTCCACGCCACATGGAACAGCGCCCCAGGGCGCGGCTCCAGCCGCCGGGCGGCCAAACGCGCCGCGGACTCGCGCTGCCGCGCCGGAAGGTGCGAAAAATCGATGCGCCGATACCGGCACTGCGCACGCGGCACCACCCATTGCAGCCCGCCGAACAGGCCGCCGGCGCGCACCAGCGCCTGTTCAGCGCCGAACAGGCGCCGCGTCGGCGAGAAGACTGCTGCCAGTCGGTTGTGCGATCGCATCTTCAGGAGGGCGGGGAACCGGATGGACGGCAAGGATCGACCAGGGCCCGCGCTGGTCGGCGTTGGGCGTGAATCGTACATGGATGCGCCATGCCACGCCTGAGCGGCCCCAAACCGTGAGGCGCAACGTGTCCGCCGCCAGGAAGCGGTAGTCGACGGCCGTGTCGCCGGGCAACGGCGTGCCGAGCAGCAACTCGATCTCGCGCGCGGACGCGAACGGCACCCGCTTGCGCCGCTCCACCAGGCGCCTGCAGTTTTCCGGGCATCCGGGGACCCAGGCCGGGAGCAGCGCTTCGGGCATGGTGTTGAGGTTGACGGCGCCGCTCACGAACGTGGTGGCGTCACCGGGCAGGCGCCCGCGCGCGGCTTCCGGCAAGGCATCCCAGCCGAGGACGCGGGCCAGCTCGATCGGGACCAGCAGCCGTCGGTTGGGCGGCGCCGCCCTCCCCTCGCGGCGGTACTCGCGCGACTCGGCACCCTCCAGGCGGCGCAGGTCGTCGGCATCGGTGTAATCGAGCAGCGCGTCGGTGAAGCGCGGCACGACCTCCTGCGGAACGCCTTGCGATCGCAACAGGCGCTGCAGTTCCTCGGGCCGGGGCACCGCGAGCTGGAACAGGCCGGCTTCGTCCTGCAGGCTGAAGCGGGCGTGGCCCAGGCCCTGGTAAGGCTGGTCGTCGAGGGCCAGTTCGCCACCGCGAGGCTCCGTGGAGAACATGCCGAAGTCGTCGAGCAGCCGTCGCGCGCGCTCGGCCTCGCCCAACGGTTCGGTCGGAAGGCCCGCGCGCGTCGTGGCCCGCGTGGCCGCGAGGTAGAGCAAGGTATCCCGCGTCGATTCCATCGACAGCAGGTCCTCGACCTGCTCGCGTTCGCCGGCCGCGTTGCGCACGGCATCGAGCGCCCACAGTGTCAGCAGCCCGACCACCACCGCCATCGCGGCAAGGATCCAGAGCGTCATCGCCAGCACGAACCCGCGCTGGAGGCGTGCCCTCGTGCGTTCAAAGGCCAAAGCCGGACTCCTCGATGCGCAGCATCGGCGGCGGCTGCACATGGGCCGGGATCGGGACCAGCCAGGCCAGCTCCCCCGTCGCGGTCGTGGCGGTCAGTCGCACCATGCGCGGCAGCGAATCGATCGGGGGAGGCGTCACGCCGGGGTCGTCGAACGGCAGCACCGCGGCCACCGGGGGCTGCGTCCATTCGGCTTGCCAGGTGCCGTCGGCGCCGAGGTATTCGAAGCGCGCATCCCGCAGCGGTCCGGGCAGCACCACCAGGTCCTGCCAGCGCGCGTCGTCGTAGAACAGCGCCATGCCCGCCTCGCCCTCGCGCAGGCTCCAGCGGATCTTCGCCACGCCGGCACCGGACAGTGGCGCCGCGGACACGAGTTCCAGCCCGGCGGGGCCGCCGTTCATGGCGCCGAGGCCGTCGGGCAAGTCCGCGAGCGCGCCGTGCACGGTGTCGCGGAACCATTGCTCCTGCAGCGCGTCCATGCGCGCGGCCTGCCCGTGTTGCAGGATCCGGGTGCGCAGCGCCAGCGAGTGCCGAAGCGCCTGCATCAGCACGACCACGATCATGGACACGATCACGAGGGTCACCAGCGTTTCGAGCAGGGTGAAGCCGGCGGCGCGCCGCTGCCCGCCGGCACGCCCGCTCACAGCGCCTCCGGGTGGCGCACCTGGCGAAATCCGGTGCGCCGCAGGTGGGCCTCGCGGCGCACGACGCCGTCCCGCGCCAGCTCCAGCCGCAGGTCGTAGAGCCCCAGCTGGTACAGGCCGGGCTGGAGGTAGCCGGTGGCGCCATCGTGCAGCGGCTCCACCAGCGTCGCCTCCCAGTGCAGCCGCCAGCCCCCGCCCAGCGGCTGCTCGCCGTCGGGCTCGTCCATCGGATCCAGCACCGCGGACCATGCGATCGCATTGCGCAAGGCCGCGTCCGCCTCGCGCGCCTCCTGTGCGCGCCGCACCATCTGCATGGACTGCGACATCGCCGCGAACAGCGCGAGCCCGGCCGCCGCGAGGATGGCGAGCGCGACGATCGCCTCGAGCAGCGTGAAGCCCTCCTGGGCGGCGCTATGGCGCATCGACCACTCCACAGTCGGGCATCGACAGCGTCCAGGTCTCGGTGATCCCGGGTCCCTGGACCGCGACCCGGCCGCCGTGGCAGATGCCGTTGGCCTCCACCCGCAACGGCGCGAGCGCCTGCAGGCGCCAGCCCTCGGGCAATTGCAGCTCGCGCGCGAACACGGCGGGGTCCTCGGCGGGCAGTTCGAGCTCGCGGCCGGCGTCGCGCGCCCGAAGCGGCAGGCTTTCCAGCTGGCGGCGCACTTCCGCGCGCTCGCCGCTGCGCGCCACCGCCTCGTAGGTGCCCTGCAGGCGTGGCGCGACCAGGGCCGCCATCATCGCGACGAGGGCCAGGACGATCAGCAGCTCGAGCAGCGTGAACCCGCGCTGCCGCGGGGGCTGGTCAATTGGCGGGCAGGAACCCGACATCGGCGTCGTTGCCTTCGCCGCCGGGCTTGCCGTCGGCGCCGAGGGAGTACAGCGCGAACGGCATGCCGTCGCGGCCAGGCATGTCATAGACGTAGGGATTGCCCCAGGGATCGGCCGGTACCGCCTCGTCGAGGTACGGCCCGCGCCAGCGCGACCTCGCGCGCTCGTCCGCGGGCGGCGTGGTGAGGACCGCGAGGCCTTCCTGCACGGTGGGCAGGCGCCCGACTTCCAGGTGGAAGGTTTCCACGGCGCCGCGCAGCATCCGCGCCTGCGTATCGGCGACCTGCACCTTGGACGTATCCACGCGGCTGAACAGGCGCGGCCCGACCAGGCTGGCGATCAACCCGATGATGACCAGGACCACGAGCATCTCGAGCAGGGTGAAGCCGCGGGAGCGATCGGGACGGGCGCGGGCTGGGAACATGTGGACTCCGGACGGCTCAGAGCGGCACGTCGTTGACGCTGGTGATGGCGAGCACGATGGCGGTGACGATGATCCCGACCACGGCGCCGATCACAATGATCGCCAGCGGTTCGATCAATTGCAACGCGCGCTTCATGCGGTCGCGGCCCGTGGTTTCGTACAGGCGCGCGAGCGCCGCCAGGAGCTTGGGCAGCTCGCCGCTGGCCTCGCCGACGGCGACCAGGTCGTAGCCGGTCGGGTTGAGCGCGCGGTGCTCGCGCAACGCCGCCGACAACGTCGAACCGCCCTTCACCGTGCGCGCCACCAGTCCGAGCCGGTTGCGGATGAAGGCCAGGCGCACCGACCCCGCGGCCAATCCCAGCGCGCGGATGAGTTCGACGCGGCCGTTGAGCAGCGCCGCGAGGGTGCTGGCCCAGCGCCCGACCTCGGCCTCGACCAGCCATTCGCCCAGAACCGGCAGCGCCGCCGCGCGCTCGGCCAGGCGGTCGCGCAGGCCTGGCTGCCGCCACAGGGCGCGGGCGCCAAGCGCCAGCGCGAGGATCGCAAGCAGCACCAGCCAGGTGTTGTCGCTGAGCCACACGCCGGTGGTGATGGTCCAGCGCGACAACGCGGGCATCTGCTCGCCGTGCTGCGTCAGCAGGCCGCCAAAGCGGGGCACCACCCAGAGGAAGATGATGCCGATCGCCGCGATCCCCGAGCCGACCAGCACCGCGGGGTATACCAGCGCCGCGCGGAACTCGGCCGCCACGCGCTGGTCGTATTCGAACTGTTCCACCCCCGCGCGCAGCGCTTCCGCCAGGCGGCCGGTCGCCTCGCCCGCGCCCACGAGCTGGTGGAAGTATTCGGGGATCGGCAGGCCGGACGCGCGGAACGCCACGCTGAAGCTGTCGCCGCGGCGCACCGCACGCTCCATGCCGGAGAATGCCGCGGTCAGCACCGGATGGTGGCTGGACCTGGCCAGCGACGACAGCGCCGTGGCCAGCGACACGCCGGCCCCCAGCAGCGTGGCGAACTCCTGCAGCACCAGTTGCAGTTCACGGGTGGAGGCGCGCGCGCGATGGCGCAGCCATTGCCCGTGTTCGCGCTGTTCGCGCAGGGCGACCACGGTGATGCCCTGGGCCGCGAGCTGCCGCGACGCCTCGCGCTCGGAGGCCGCGTCGAGATGCCCGCTGGACGTGTTGCCGGCCGCGTCCACGCCTTCGTAGCGGAACCGCATGGATCAGTCGTCCGCCGCCAGGCCGCCGGTGACCCGCACGACCTCCTCGACGGTGGTCAGGCCGGCCCGGGCCTTCGCCAGTCCGTCTTCCCGCAGCGTGCGCCCGCCCTGCGCGGAAGCCAGCGCGCGCATCCGTTCCGCGGTGGCGCGGGACAGGATCAGTTCCTGCAGTTCCGGGGTGACGTCGACCAGTTCGTAGATGCCGACGCGGCCCCGGTAACCGGTGCCCTGGCAGCGCGCGCACCCGACCGGTTCGCGCCAGTCGGCCCGCGCGGCGTCGCCACCCGCGGCCGCGTCGGCCAGCCGTGCGATCGCCGGGAGGACATCCGCCGGGCGGCTGCAATCCGCGCACAGCCGCCGCACCAATCGTTGCGCCTGGACGGCGCGCACGCTGGTCGCGACCAGGAACGGCTCGACGCCCATGTCCACCAGCCGGGTGAACGCGCTGACGGCGTCGTTGGTGTGCAACGTCGACAGCACGAGGTGGCCGGTGAGCGCGGACTGCACCGCGATCTCCGCGGTCTCGAGGTCGCGGATCTCGCCGATCATGATCACGTCGGGGTCCTGGCGCAGGATCGCGCGCAACGCGCGCGCGAAGGTGTAGCCGATCTCGGCCACCGCCTGGATCTGGGTGACGCCGGGGACCTGGTACTCGACCGGGTCCTCGACCGTGATGATCTTGCGGTCGCGCCCGTTCATTTCCTCGAGCGCGGCATACAGGGTGGTCGACTTGCCCGAGCCGGTCGGGCCTGTGACCAGCACGATCCCGTGCGGCTCGCGCGCCCAGTGGCGGAACAGCGACAGGTCGCGCGGCGCGAAGCCGAGGCGGTCCAGGCTCAGTTCCTGGCGCTCCTTCGGCAACAGGCGCAGCACCAGCGATTCGCCGTGCACCGCCGGCACCGCGGAGGCACGGATGTCGACCTCCTGGCCGCTCACCCGCGTCGACAGGCGTCCGTCCTGCGGCAGGCGACGCTCGGCGATGTCCATCCCGGAAATCAGCTTCACCCGCGAGGCGACCGCCGGATAACGGCTGGACGGCAGGGTCATGCGCGTGTGCAGGATGCCGTCCACGCGCATGCGCACGTGGAACAGCGATTCCTCCGGCTCGATGTGGATGTCCGAGGCACGCTGGTCCATGGCCTGGGCGAGGATGTTGTTGACCAGCTCGATCACCGGCGCCTCCTCGGCCAGTTCGCGCAGGTGGCTCACGTCATCGCCGAGGTCGTCGTCCACGGCGCGGTTCGCGCGCGCGGCAAGGTCGAGCAGCCGGTCCAGGTCCTGGCTGCGCGCAAGCCGCCAGGCCCAGCCTCCCGCGGGGAGATGGCGATCCAGCATCTCGTTCGCGGCCGGGTCCAGCGGGTCGCGGCTGGCGGCCAGGATCGCCCCGTCCGCGCGCCAGGCGACGATGCCGTTGTCCAGCCACCAGTCCATCGGCAACGCGCTCGCCTCGACCGCCACGGCAACCGCCGCGGCATCCTCGGGCCATTCGTCCGACGCCAGCAGGTCGATGCCGAGCTGCTCAGACAGCACCGGCAGCAACGACTCCTCGGAAAGCGCGCCCAGCCGCACCAGGATGCTGCCGATGCGGCCACCGTATTGCTGCTGGAACGCCAGCGCCTTGGCGATGTCCTGGCGGCTGGCGAGCCGCCGCTCGACCAGCAGCTCCCCCAGCAGCTGGCTCGAGGCGGGCAGCTCGGATTCGCCTTGGGTCACGGGGGCGCCTGTCGGGTTCATTGCCGAATGCTAATGCACGCGCCGCCGCAGGTAGTTCAGCAGGTCGATCCTCGTGATCAGCCCGAGGAACCGGCCGCCGTCGTCGCGGGCCTCGTCGGTGACGATCGCCACGTGCCCCCGGTCGAACACCGGCAGCAGCGCCTCGATCGGGGACTTCACGTCCAGCCGGTCGAGCTTGCTGACCATCGCGGTGGAGACCGGGTCGCGGAAGCGCGCCTCGTCGCCGTAGACGTGCAGCAGCACGTCGGATTCGTCGAGGATGCCGACCAGCGCGTCGCCCTCCATCACCGGCAGCTGCGACACGTCGTACAGCTTCATCCGCTGGTAGGCGGTGACCAGCAGGTCGTTCGGCCCGACCACCACCGTGTCGCGCTGCGCGAAGGGGCGCAGGATCAGGTCGCGCAGGTCGCCGTGCTGCGGCCGCTCGAGGAAGCCGTTGTCCAGCATCCAGTAGTCGTTGTACATCTTCGACAGGTACTTGTTGCCGGTGTCGCAGACGAAGGTCAGCACCGTCTTCGGCGTGGTCTGCTCGCGGCACCAGCGCAGCGCGGCGGCCAGCAGCGTGCCGGTGGACGAGCCGCCGAGGATCCCTTCCTTCTCCAGCAGCTCGCGCGCGGTGAGGAAGCTCTCCTTGTCGCTGATCGCGTAGGCCTTCTTCACCCGGCTGAAGTCCGAGATCGGCGGCAGGAAGTCCTCGCCGATCCCCTCGACCATCCAGCTCGCCGACTTCTCGACGATCTCGCCGCGGTTGATGTAGTCCTCGAGGATCGAGCCGACCGGGTCGGCGAGGATCATCTGCGTGCCCGGCGAAGCCTTGGCGAGGTAGCGGGACAGCCCGGTCATCGTCCCCGAGCTGCCGCAGCCGAACACGATCGCGTCCAGCGGCCGGCCCTCGAGCTGGCGCAGGATCTCCGGGCCGGTGCCGTGCTCGTGCGCGGCCGGGTTGTCGGGGTTGCCGAACTGGTTGATGAAATAGGCGCCCGGCGTCTCGCGCGCGATGCGCGCGGCCATGTCCTGGTAGTAATCGGGGTGGCCCTTGGCCACGTCCGAGCGCGTCAGCACCACCTGCGCGCCCATCGCCTTCAGGTTGAAGATCTTCTCCCGGCTCATCTTGTCCGGGACCACCAGGATGAGCTTGTAGCCCTTCTGCTGGGCGACGAGCGCCAGGCCGATGCCCGTGTTGCCGGCGGTGCCTTCCACCAGGGTGTCGCCGGGCTGGATGTCCCCGCGCCGCTCGGCCGCCTCGATCATGGACATGCCGATGCGGTCCTTGATCGAACCGCCGGGGTTCTGGCTTTCCAGCTTCAGGTAGAGGGTGCAGGGGCCGGTATCCAGGCGCTGCGCCTGCACGATCGGCGTGTTGCCGACCAGTTCGAGCACGGATTGGTGGATGGTCATGCGGGGATTATCCCCCATGACTTCATGCCGGATGACATCCCGCGGGCGGCGACGGCCGACGAGGAGGCCGCCGCCGCCCGCGTGTGCCAGGTTCAGTGGTGGAGCACGTCGTACAACCGCGTCAGGCGGTCCTTGGCGGCGAGCTTCTCGCGCTTCATCTGGGTCAGGGTCACGTCGTCGACCGCGAGCACGCCGAGTTCCGCGTCCAGCACCTGGCGATCGAGCTGCTTGTGGCGCTGGTAGAGCTGCTTGAACTCGGGGTGCTGCATGAGCGCTTCGACTTCTTCCTGGGGTTGCCCTTCGAACATTGCATCCTCCTTCTCGAACACAGGAAACAGGAACGCCCCGGCCGTTGGGCGCGGGGCGTTCGGGGTCATCGGATGGAGCCGGGACAGGGGCATGGGTTGACCCTACTCCCGTTCGCGCAGACCGGCAAGGCCTACGTAACTTGTTGATTCATAAAGGTGAGTTCAGGTGCCGTCGGCGTCTGCCGCGGCCTCCTGCGCCTTCAGCAATTCGGCCTCCTGGCGCTTGAGCTCGGCCTCGCGCTCACGCGCCTCGCGCAGCTTGCGGGCCTGTTCGCCGCCCACGTCCAGGATCACTTCCTCGGCCTGCTGGCGGGCCGCGGCCTCGGCCTCGGCGATGGCCCGCAGGCGCTCGGCTTCCTCGGCCTGGATCTGGGCCTGGATCCGCAGCCGCTCGGCTTCCTGGCGCGCCCGTTCGGCCTCCCGCCGACTGGCTTCCACCAGCAGTTCGTTACGGCTGCGCTCGGCCTGGTCCACGGCCTGGGCCAGCAGTTCGTTGCGCGCGGCGACCTCGGCCACGGCCACCCGCCGGGCGGCGACCACCGCCGCCGCCGC
>DASWQG010000043.1:0-10642 GCA_036403775.1 Luteimonas sp. | reverse complement strand
CGAGCCGGTGCCGCGCTGGCTCTCCAGCAGGCCCGCGATCCAGGTGTGCGCGCGCACGTGGGCGACGTTGCCGCTGCCGCCGTGCTTGTACATCCAGTGCGCGGCGATGCCGCGCTCCGCGACCAGGTCCATCTCCGTGGTCCGGATCTGCACCTCGATCGGCGATCCGTAGGGCCCGAACAGCACCGTGTGCAGCGACTGGTAGCCGTTCGCCTTGGGAATGGCGATGAAGTCGCGGAAGCGGCCGTCCAGCGGCTTGAACACCGAATGCACCACGCCGAGCGCGTGGTAGCAGTCGGGCACCGAGGCGACGACGATGCGGTACCCGAACACGTCCATCACCTGGTCGAAGCTCTTGCCCTCGGCACGCATCTTCGAATAGATGCTCCACGGCGACTTCACCCGGCCGACCAGCCGGTACTGCAGGCCCTCGTTGGTCAGCCGCTGCGCCAGCTGCGCCTCGATCCGCGCCAGCGCCTCGCGCCGCACCAGCGGCTGCGTGCGGATGCGCTTCTCGAGCACCGCGTGGCGCCACGGGTGCAGTGCGCGGAAGCCCAGGTCCTGCAGCTCGGCCTTGACCAGGTTCATGCCCAGCCGCTGCGCGATCGGCGCGTAGATCTCCAGCGTCTCCCGCGCGATCCGCGTGCGCGCCTCGGCCGTCTGCGCGCCGAGCGTGCGCATGTTGTGCAGCCGGTCGGCCAGCTTGATCATGATCACGCGCAGGTCGCGCGCCATGGCCAGCATCATCTTGCGGAAGCTTTCCGCGGCGGCTTCCTGGCGATCGGCGAAGCGCAGCTTGTCCAGCTTGGTGACGCCGTCCACCAGCTCGGCGACCGTCTCGCCGAATTCGCCGGCAATCGCCTGGCGCGTCAGCGGGGTGTCCTCGATGGTGTCGTGCAGGATCGCCGCGACCAGCGTCTCCACGTCCACCCGCTGCTCGGCCAGCACCGCGGCCACGGCGACCGGGTGGGTGATGTAGGGCTCGCCGGAGCGGCGCGTCTGCCCGGCGTGCGCGGCCGCGCCCACGGCCCAGGCGCGGCGCAGCAGCGGCCGCTGTTCGTCCGGCAGGTAGGTCGCCGCCTGCTCCAGCGCCTGCACGTAGTCCGGGACCGCGCCGGTCGGCGCGGGGGGAGGCGTGGCGTGGAGGGGATCGGCGGGCATGGGTCGAGAGTAGAGCGGGAACGGGCGGCAGGGAACAGGGAGGGTGAACGACGGCCCGCCCGGGCCGGGCCCGGAAACGAAGACGGCCCCGTTTCCGGAGCCGTCTTCCGCCAGGGGCCGGGAAACCGCGGTTCCCGTGCCCGGATGTCGTGGTCGCGCTGTCTCAGTCGTCGCCCTTCGACAGGTCGTCGTCGGCGACCACCTCGGCGGCGGCCCACTCCAGCGCCTCGCGCTCCTTGCGCTCGCGCTCGGCCTTGTCCACGGCGTCGATGTAGGGCTGGTCGATGCGGCGGGCGGCGATCTCGCGCAGGGCCAGCACGGTCGGCTTGTCGTTCGCCTCGCTGTTGTCCAGCTGCGGCTCGACGCCATTGGCCAGCTGGCGCGCGCGCTTGGCGGCCATCATCACGAGTTCGAAGCGGTTGTCGACCACTTCCAGGCAGTCTTCGACGGTAATGCGGGCCATGGGGCTCCCGGCGGCGCTGGGCCGTCCGTATGGGTTCTGGGGACCGGAAATTCTACCCGCGACCACCCGACAGGCGCAAGCAGTTGCAGTGGAATCAGTGGCTTAGGCGTCGCCGACCGGGCCCACCAGGGTCTCCAGCAGCGCCGCGTGGCGCTGCACCTGCTGTCCCAGCCGCAGGCGGCTGGCGGTGAAGATGGCGCACATCTCGGCCACGGCGGCCTCGAATACCTCGTTGACGATCACGTAGTCGAACTCGCCGTAGTGCGACATCTCGTCGCGCGCGGCCGCCAGCCGCCGCGCGATCACCTCCTCGCTGTCCTGCCCGCGGGCGCGCATCCGCTGCTCCAGCGCCTCGCGCGACGGCGGCAGGATGAAGATGCTCACCGCGTCCGGCACCTGCGCCCGCACCTGGGCCGCGCCCTGCCAGTCGATCTCCAGCAGCACGTCGCGGCCGGCGGCCAGCTGCGGCTCGACCGACTGGCGCGCGGTGCCCTGCCAGTCGCCGTGCACGCGCGCATGCTCGAAGAAGTCGCCGGCGGCGACCATCCGCTCGAACTCGTCGGCGCCGACGAAGTGGTAGTGCTCGTGGTGGCGTTCCCCCGGGCGCGGCGCGCGCGAGGTGAAGGAGATCGACAGGCAGATGTTGGGATCGCGCGCCAGGCAGGCGTTGACGATGCTCGACTTGCCGGCGCCGGAGGGCGCCGCGACGATGAAGAGGGTGCCGCGCATGTTCATTCGATGTTCTGCACCTGTTCCCGGACCTGGTCGATCAGCACCTTGAGCTCGACCGCGGCGGCCGAGGTGCGCGCGTCCACCGACTTCGAGCCCAGGGTGTTCGCCTCGCGGTTGAACTCCTGCAGCAGGAAGTCGAGCCGGCGGCCGGCCGGCGCGTCCTGGCGGAGCACGCGGCGCAGCTCGGCCACGTGGCTGTCGAGCCGGTCCAGTTCCTCGTCCACGTCGAGCTTCTGCAGCGCCAGCACCAGTTCCTGCTCCAGGCGGCCCGGCTCGACCGGCTGCGGCAGGTCCGCCAACCGGGCTTCCAGCTTCTGGCGCTGGCCGGCGCGGATCGCCGGGACCAGCGTGCGCACCTCGCCGGCGATGCGCTCGATCGCGTCGACGCGCTCCAGGATCACGGCGGCCAGCTTGGCGCCCTCGCGTTCGCGCGCGCGGACGAACCCGTCCAGCACCTCGTCGACCAGGGCCAGGGCCAGCGCCTGCAGCCGCTCCGGGTCCAGGCCGCGCCCGGCGAGCAGCCCGGGGTACTGCAACAGCTCGGTCAGCTCGACCTTGAGCATCGGGAACCGCCCGTGCAGCTCCTGCGCCAGCCTTGCGAGCTGGCCGACCATGGCGGGATCCAGTTCCAGCGTGTCGCCGCCTTCGGGCGCGCGCAGCCGCATCGCCAGGTCGAGCTTGCCCCGGCCCACGCGCGCGGCGACGCGCTCGCGCAGGGCGGGCTCCAGCGCGCGGAGCTCCTCCGGAAGGCGCAGCCCGAGTTCCAGGAAGCGATGGTTGACCGCGCGCAACTCGCACGACAGCGCGCCGTCCGGGCCGGTGCGCTCGGACGAGGCGAAGGCGGTCATGCTGCGGATCGGCATCGGCGCTCCCGGGCCAGGCTTGGCTGCAAAGCCTAGCGCACACGGCCCGCGCCTGCCCCGCGGGCTACACTGTGCGGCCACGCGACCGGCCCCCACGACATGACCGAACCGTTCCGTCCCAGCGGCCGCGCGCCCGCGCAGCTGCGCCCGGTGGTGATCACCCGCGGCTTTACCCGGCATGCCGAAGGCTCGGTGCTGGTGGCCTTCGGCGACACCCGGGTGCTGTGCACGGCGAGCGTCGAGAACCGGGTGCCGGCGTTCCTGCGCGGCAAGGGCGAAGGCTGGGTCACCGCCGAGTACGGGATGCTGCCGCGCGCCACCCACACCCGTGGCGACCGCGAGGCCGCCCGCGGCAAGCAGGGCGGCCGCACGCTGGAGATCCAGCGACTGATCGGCCGCAGCCTGCGCGCCTGCGTCGACCGGGGCGCGCTGGGCGAACGCACCATCACCCTGGACTGCGACGTGCTGCAGGCCGACGGCGGCACCCGCACCGCCGCCATCACCGGCGCCTACGTGGCGCTGGTGGACGCGATCCGCTGGCTGGACAAGCGCCGCGAGCTTTCGACCAAGGGCGGCCGCAGCGCGGTGGTGGGCGCGGTCGCCGCGGTTTCTGTCGGGATCTATCGCGGCACGCCGGTGCTCGACCTCGACTACGCCGAGGACAGCGACTGCGACACCGACATGAACGTCGTCATGAACGACGGCGGCGGCTTCATCGAATTGCAAGGCACCGCCGAGGGCCATGCCTTCCGCCGCGAGGAACTCGATGCGATGCTGGCCCTGGCCGCGCAGGGCTGCTCGGAACTGTTCGCCGCGCAGCAGGCGGCGCTGGCGCAGGGATAGCGATGGAACTCGTGCTGGCCAGCGGCAACGCCGGCAAGCTGGCCGAGCTGCGCCAGCTGCTCGACGGCGACCGCTTCCGGCTGCGGCCGCAATCCGACTTCGGCGTCCGCGACGCCGAGGAGACCGGGCTCACCTTCATCGAGAACGCGTTGCTCAAGGCGCGCCACGCCGCGCGCGCCACCGGCTTGCCGGCGCTTGGCGACGACTCGGGGCGGTGCGTGGACGCGCTCGGCGGCGCGCCGGGCCTGTACTCGGCGCGCTACGGCGGCGTGCACGGCGACGCGGCGCGGAACATCGCCCGGCTGCTGCGGGAGCTGGATGGCGTGCCCGCCGCGGCCCGCACCGCGCGATTCCATTGCGTGCTGGCGCTGCTGCGCAGTCCGGACGATCCGCAGCCGATCGTGGTCGAAGGCCAGTGGGAAGGCGTCATCCTCGAGGCGCCCCGCGGCGCGGGCGGCTTCGGCTACGACCCGGTGTTCCTGGACCCGGAGCACGCCCGGTCGGCCGCGGAGATCGAACCCGCCATCAAGAACGCGATCAGCCACCGCGGCCGCGCGCTCGCCGCGCTGAAGCAGCGCCTGCACGGATCGTGACCCTGCAGGTCCCGCCGCTGTCGCGGTACGTGCACCTGCCCTGGTGCGTGCGCAAGTGTCCGTATTGCGACTTCAACTCGCACGCGCAGCGCGGCACCCTGCCGTTCGGCGCCTACGTGGACGCGCTGCTGGCCGACCTGCGGCACGACCTGCCGCTGGCCTGGGGGCGCACCGTGCGCACCGTGTTCTTCGGCGGCGGCACGCCGTCCTTGTTCCCGCCCGAGGCGATCGACCGTTTCCTGCAGGAGGCCAGCAGCCTGCTGCGCTTCGCGCCGGAGTGCGAGATCACCCTGGAAACCAACCCGGGCACCGCCGAGCACGGCCGCTTCGAGGGCTACCGCGACGCCGGCGTCAACCGGCTCAGCTTCGGCGTGCAGAGCTTCGACGACGAGTGCCTGCGGCGGCTGGGCCGGATCCACGACAGCCGCGAGGCGGTCGCCGCGGTCGAGCTCGCGCGCGAGGCCGGCTTCGACAATTTCAACCTCGACCTGATGTACGCGCTGCCCGGGCAGACGCTGGCGATGGCCGAGGACGACGTCGCGCGCGCGATCGCGCTGGCGCCGGCGCACGTCTCGCACTACCAGCTGACGCTGGAACCCAACACGCTGTTCGCCGCGCGGCCGCCGGAAGGCATCCCCGGCCACGACGAGGCCTGGGACATGCAGGAGCGCTGCCAGGCGCTGCTCGCCGACGCCGGCTATGCGCAGTACGAGGTGAGCGCCTACGCACGGCCAGGGCGCCAATGCGCGCACAACCTCAATTACTGGCGGTTCGGCGACTACCTGGGCATCGGCGCCGGCGCGCACGGCAAGCTCACGCTGGGCGCCGAGCAGGCGATCCTGCGACGCTGGAAGGTGAAGACGCCGGCGTCGTACCTGGCGAAGGCCGGCGGCGACGGGGCGATCGCCGGCGAGGAGCGCATCGCGCCGGCGCGCCGGCCGTTCGACTACATGCTCAACGCCCTGCGCCTGAACGCGGGTTTCGCGCTGGCGGACTTCGAGGCGCGCACGGGGCTGCCGCGGACGGCGATCGCCGCGGAACTGGCGCAGGCGGTGGAACGCGGCTGGCTGCGGGTCGACGGCGGGGAGGTGGTGCCGACCGAACTGGGGCGGCGCTTCACCAATGACGTGATCGGCCTGTTCCTCGGGGACTGACGCCACGGACCGGTAGAATCGACCGCACGCTTCCGGTGGAGTCCCCCACGATGCACGCCGACTGGCAACCGCTGTACCGCGACCACCTGCAGGTGCTGCAGGCCCGCGCCGACGCCGCGCTGGCCCGCGCCTCGCTCGACCACCTGGTGGTGCCCAGCGGCACGCTGCACTACCAGGCGTTCGACGACCGCGATTACCCGTACGCGGTGAACCCGCAGTTCAAGGCCTGGGTGCCGCTGACGCGCAATCCCGGCAGCTGGCTGGTGCATACCCCCGGCGCGCGGCCGAAGCTGGTCTACCTGCAGCCGCGGGACTACTGGCACGTCGTGCCCAAGGCGCCCGAAGGCCACTGGGTGCCTCACTTCGACATCGTCGTCGTGCGCACGCCCGAGGAGGCGCTGGCGCACCTGCCGGGCGATCCCTCGCGTTGCGCGATCCTGGGCGAGGCGCAGTCCGCGCTCGGCGCCTGGGTGCCGAACAACCCGCAGGCCGTCGTGGACTACCTCGAGTACCACCGCGCGTACAAGACGCCGTACGAGATCGCGATGATGCGCGAGGCGACGCGCCGCGGCGTGCGCGGGCACCGTGCCGCCGAGCGCGCGTTCCGCGCCGGTGCCAGCGAATTCGGCATCCACCTCGCCTACTGCCAGGCGGCGGGCCAGGACAGCGACGAGCTGCCCTACGGCAACATCATCGCGCTGAACGAACATGGCGCGGTGCTGCACTACATGGACCGCGACCGCGCGCCGCCGAGCCCCGCGCGCAGTTTCCTCATCGACGCCGGCGCCAGCCACGGCGGCTACGCCTGCGACATCACCCGCACCTATTCGGCGAATCCCGCGGACGAATTCCAGGCACTGGTCGACGCCATGGACGCGGCGCAACTGGGCCTGTGCGCCAAGGTGCGCGCCGGCCAGGACTACCGCCAGCTCCACCTCGACGCCCACCTCGCGATCGCCGCGATCCTGCGCGAATTCCGCATCACCACGCTGTCCCCGGAGGCGGCGCTGGAGACCGGCGTCAGCAGCGCGTTCTTCCCGCACGGCATCGGCCACGGCATCGGCCTGCAGGTGCACGACGTCGCCGGCTTCGCCGCCAGCGACGCCGGCGGCACCATCGACAAGCCCGAGGGCCATCCGTACCTGCGGCTGACGCGCACGCTGGAACCGGGCATGGTGGTGACGATCGAGCCCGGCCTGTATTTCATCGACATGCTGCTGGAGGAACTGCGCGCCGGCCCGCATGCCGACGCGGTGGACTGGTCGCGCGTGGACGCGTTCCGCCCGTACGGCGGCATCCGCATCGAGGACGACGTGGCCTGCACCGACGGGGAGCCGCTGAACCTGACGCGCGAAGGTTTCGCCGGAGCCTGAGGCCCGCCCGGGCGCGCGCTGGGCAGTGCCTCACGATGCCATCAGGGCCTCGATCCCGTCGGCGCTGCGCGCCAGCCTGTCGGTGAGCACGCGCGCGCCGTCCTTGGTGACCACGACGTCGTCCTCGGTGCGGATCCCGATGCCGCGCCACTTGGCGGCGACGCTGGTGTCGTCCGGGGCGATGTAGAGCCCGGGCTCGATGGTGAACACCATCCCGGGCTCGAGCAGCCGCGACTCGCCCTCGATCCGGTAGTCGCCGACGTCGTGCACGTCCAGGCCGAGCCAGTGCCCGGTCTTGTGCCGGTAGAAGCGGCGGTACGCGGCGGTCTCGATGTTCTTCGCGAGCGAGCCCTTCAGCAGGCCCAGCCGCAGGAGGCCCTCGGTGAGCGTGCGCACGGCGGCGGCATGGCCGGCCTCGTAGGGCACGCCGGGACGTGCCTGCGCCAGCGCTGCGGCGTGCGCGGCGCCGACCAGGTCGTGCAGCGCGCGCTGCGCGGGGCTGACGCGGCCGGAGACCGGGAACGTGCGGGTCACGTCGGCGGCGTAATTGCGATATTCGGCCCCGGCGTCGACCAGCACCAGGTCGCCCTCCTTCGCCTGCCCGTCGTTGGCGACGTAATGCAGCACGCAGGCGTTGCCGCCGGCGCCGACGATGCTCCGGTAGGCCGGCACCGCGTCGTGCATGCGGAACACCCGCTCGATCTCGGCCTGCAGTTCGTACTCGCGCACGCCGGCGCGGGCGCAGCGCATCGCGACCTCGTGCGCCTGGATGGTGATGTCCGCCGCGCGCTGCATCAGCTTCAGTTCCGCCGGCGACTTGAACAGGCGCAATTCGTCGAGCAGGTGCCCCAGCTCGAGGAACTCGTGCGGCGGCTGCGCGCCGGCGCGGACCTGGGCGCGCACGCGGTTCAGCCAGCCGATCAGCTTCAGGTCGAACTCGGTGTCGCGGCCGAAGTGGTAGTAGACGCGGGTGCGCCCCTCGAGCAGGCCCGGCAGGATCTCGTCCAGGTCCTCGATCGGGTAGGCGTCGTCGAGGCCGAAGCGGTCGACGGCCCCCTCCGGGCCGGCGCGCGGGCCGTCCCAGCCCTCGCGCTCGGGATCGCGCTCGCGGCAGAACAGGATCGCCTCGCCATGGGCGCGGCCGGGCACCAGCACCAGCACCGCCTCCGGCTCCGGAAAGCCGGTGAGGTACCAGAGGTCGGAATCCTGGCGGTACGGGTAGTGCGTGTCGCGGCTGCGGATGCGCTCCGGCGCAGCGGGCAGGACGAGGATGGCGTCGTCGCCGGCGATGCGCATCAGCTGCTTGCGGCGACGCGCGAACTCCTTGCCGTCGATCCCGGTGGCCGGCTTCATCGCGGGCGCGCTCAATTCAGGCTCTGGCGATGGCGCGCCGCCAGCACGCAGTCGCCATGCAGCAGCAGGGCGGCGACGCGCACGAATTCCTCGATCTCGGCGAGCGCTTCCTCGTCCTCCTGGTCGCCCTCCTCCTGCGGCGCGGCGGCCGCCAGGCGCGCCAGGTCGGACAGCGCCTCGCGCCCCTCCTCCGACAGCTTCGGCGCGGCGCCGGCCGCGAGGCCGAAGCCACCCAGGAAGCCGCGGCACCATTCGAACAGCGCGCCGCTGCGCTCCACGAGCAAGGCCTCCGTCCCCGGCAGCAGCAACTCGAAGCCGAAATCGCGATCGTCGAACTGCGCCGCGCTGGCCTGGGCCAGTTGGTCCAGCGCCTCGCCGCGCGCGGCGGGTGGCAGCGCCGGGTCCGCCAGCACCTTCCCGGGCCAGCCGGCGTCGATGGTGCCGCCGCCGGCGATCCAGCCGCAAAGGGCACCATGCAGTTCCGGAGCCTCCGTCGCGAGGCCGGCCTTGCGGATGGCGGCGTCGACAGCCTCGAGGGTGGGCAGGGTCCTGGACACGAAAGCCTCGGCGATGGGGGGCCACAGTGTACCGAGCCGGATGGGACGGGACGGTCGCAAGGCTTGCCCGCGGACGTGCATGCCCTACACTGGGGGCTCCGCCGGTGGCGGTGCCTGGGGAGCGACACCATCGCCTTGACCGGCAAATCGCGCACTGGCGGCGTGAAGATCGTGCTTGCCGCACTGGCCGGCGCCGCGGCACTGGCCGTCGCGGTCGCGGCACCGCTGCTGGCCTCGCCGCTCGACCCCGGGTCCGGGCTCGCCTGGCGGCATCCCGTCCTGCTCTGGAGCTGCGTGGCGCTCGCCCTGGTCGCACCCTGGCTGATGTGGCTGCAGTTGCGGCGCCAGCGCAAGCGCGAGCGCGGCTGGTTCGAGCGGCTCCGCGACCGCGAGGAGCGGTTGAAACTCGCGTTGTGGGCGTCGGGCGAACAGTTCTGGGACTACGACTTCCAGCGCGACGAGCTCAAGCGCATGCGCGTGCGCGACGACATCAGCGACCCGGCCGAGATCACCGTCGATACCGAGGTCCAGGCCAACCACAGGATCCATCCCGACGACCTCCCTCTGGTCCGCGAGCGCCTGCGCCAGCACCTGGCCGGGGAATCCCCCCTGTTCCTCTCCGAGCACCGCGTGATCGGCGAGGACGGGCAGTGGACCTGGGTGCTGGCGCGCGGGCGCGGCGTGGAGCGCGATTCGACCGGTCGCGTCCGCCGGCTCGCCGGCACGTCGCGCAACATCACCCACAGCCGCGAAGCCGAGCACGAGCGCCGGATCGCCTCGGAAGTGCTGCGCAGCATGAACGAGGCGGTGTGCGTGCTGAACCCGGAGTTCGACTTCATCTCGGTCAACCCGGCGTTCTCGCGCATGACCGGCTATGGCGAGGCGGAGATCATCAACCGCAACGCCAGCCTGCTGGACAGCGCCCAGCACACCTCCTCCTACTATTCCGAGATCCGCGGCGAACTGCGCCACCACGGCCGCTGGTCGGGCGAGATGTGGCAGCGGCGCAAGGACGGCGACGAATTCCTGTGCGCCTACGAGTGCAGTGCGGTCCTCGACGGCGCCGGCAGGCATTCGCTCTACGTACTGGTCCTCAACGACATCACCGAACAGAAGCGCGCCGAGCAGGAACTGCGCTACCTGGCCAACTTCGACCCGCTCACCAACCTGCCCAACCGCACGCTGCTGGCCGAACGGCTGTCCCGGGCCATCGTGCGCGCGCGGCGCCAGGGCGATCGCATCGCCGTCTTGTTCCTGGACCTGGACCGGTTCAAGGACATCAACGACACCCTCGGACACGCCGCCGGCGACCGCATCCTGCGCGCCGCGGCGACGCGCCTGCAGGCGTTGGTGGGGAAGCGCCACACGGTGGCGCGGCTGGGCGGAGATGAGTTCACCGTCGTGCTGGAAGGGCTGGACACGCCCGAGGAGGCCGACGAGGCCGCGCGCGGCATCATCGCCGCCTTCGAGGCGCCGCTGCTGCTGGACGAGCGGCAGGACATCGCGATCACCCCCACGATCGGCATCAGCCTTTCTCCGGACCACGCCCA
>DASWQG010000042.1:0-3310 GCA_036403775.1 Luteimonas sp. | reverse complement strand
GGTCGAGTACTTCATCAAGGAGCGGCTGCAGGGCGACGCCGCGCTGGCGCCGGCGCTGGAGTTCGTGCACTTCGCCTGCACCAGCGAGGACATCAACAACCTGTCCTACGCGCTGATGCTGCGCGAGGGCCGCGACGCCGTGATGCTGCCGCGCCTGGACGAGGTCATCGCGACGCTCCGCGCGATGGCGCACGACCATGCCGCGCTGCCGATGCTGTCGCGCACGCACGGCCAGACCGCCTCGCCGACCACCGTGGGCAAGGAGTTCGCCAACGTCGTCGCGCGGCTGGCGCGCCAGCGGGAGGTGCTCGCGGGGTTGCCGATGCCCGGCAAGATCAACGGCGCGGTCGGCAACTACAACGCCCACGTCGTCGCCTATCCCGAGGTGGACTGGCCGGCGTTCTCGCGGCGCTTCGTCGAGGGCCTGGGCCTGGACTGGCAGGCCTACACCACCCAGATCGAGCCGCACGACGGCATCGCCGAACTGTGCGATGCGCTCAAGCGCATCGACACCATCCTCGTCGACCTGTGCCGCGACACCTGGGGCTACATCTCGCTCGGCTATTTCAGGCAGGCGGTGAAGGCCGGCGAGGTCGGCTCCTCGACGATGCCGCACAAGGTCAACCCGATCGACTTCGAGAACGCCGAGGGCAACCTGGGACTGGCCAACGCGCTGTTCGAGCACTTCGCCGCCAAGCTGCCGGTCAGCCGCTGGCAGCGCGACCTCACCGATTCGACGGTGCTGCGCGCGCTGGGCACGGCCTTCGGCCATGCGCTGGTCGGCTACGACGCGCTGCTGCGCGGGCTCGGCAAGCTCTCCGCCAATCCCGAGCGCCTTTCGGCCGACCTCGACGCGGCCTGGGAAGTGCTGGCCGAAGCCGTGCAGACGGTGATGCGCCGCCACGGCCTGCCCAACCCCTACGAACAGCTCAAGGCGCTCACCCGCGGCCAGGGCATCACCGCGGACTCGATGCGCGCGTTCATCGCCGGGCTCGAGCTGCCCGCGGACGCGAAGCGGCGCCTGCTGGAGCTGACGCCCGCCACTTACGCCGGCCTGGCCGCCCGCCTCGCCAGCGAGGCCTGAGCGCGATGGCCGCGCGGCGTCGCGCCAGCCCGTCGAAGCGGCCGCCGATCGAAGTCGACGGCGCGGCGCTGCCGCCGCTGGGCATGCCCGCCGCCGACTTCCTGCGCGACTACTGGCAGAAGCGGCCGCTGCTGGTCCGCAACGCCTTCCCCGCATTCGAGGCGCCGATCAGTCCGGAGGACCTGGCCGGCCTGGCCTGCGAGGAGATGGCGCTGTCGCGCATCGTCATGCACGACCGCGCCGCCGACCGCTGGGAGTTGCGCACCGGCCCGTTCCCCGAGGCGCTGTTTCCCACCCTGCCCGGCCACGACTGGACCCTGCTGGTGCAGGACGTGGACAAGTGGGATCCGGACGTCGCCGCGCTGCTCGCGCATTTCCGTTTCCTGCCGCGCTGGCGGATCGACGACGTCATGGTGTCGTTCGCCGCGCCGGGCGGCTCGGTCGGCGCGCACGTGGACCAGTACGACGTGTTCTTGCTGCAAGGCCAGGGCCATCGCCGCTGGCGGATCGACGACCGCGCCAACCCGCCGCTCGATTTCCGCGACGACGTCGAACTGAAGCTGCTGCGGCGCTTCGACGCCACCCACGAATGGGTGCTCGGCCCCGGCGACATGCTGTACCTGCCGCCCGGCGTCCCGCACCACGGCATCGGCGAGGACGCGTGCCTGACCTTCTCGGTCGGCATGCGCGCGCCGTCGTCGGCGGAACTGCTCGGCGATTTCGTCGACACGCTCGCCAGCGAGGCCGACGAGGCGCTGCGCTACCAGGATCCCGACCTCGAGGTGCCGGACGATCCCAACGAGATCGACGCCGCGGCGGTCGGTCGCGCGATCGCCGCGCTGAACCGCCTGCGCATGAACGACCCGGAGCGGCTGGCGGACTGGTTCGGCCGCTTCATCACCACCTACCGCAGCCCCGGCGCCGTCGAACCCGGCCCGGTGGCGCCGCGCATCGAGCTGGAATGGCAGCTCGACCACGGCGCGTCGCTGCACCGGCATCCGTTCAGCCGCATGGCCTGGCGCCGCTCGGGCCGCGGCGCGCGCCTGCACGCCAATGGCGAGTCCTTCGCGCTGCCGCTGGCCGATGCACGGCGGCTCGCGGCAGCGGACGCGCTCGCCGGCGCCGGCTACCGCGCCCTGTCCCAGGCCGGTCGCGACACCGTCTACGCGCTCCACGAAGCAGGCCACTACGTGCTGGCCGGGGCCGACCTCGCCGACGAAGGCGAGGCATGAGCACGCCCGACGACGGGCCGCAACCCTTCCGCGTGCAGGCGGTCGACTACCTGCGCGCGATGGCCGAGCTGCATGCGATCCGGGAAGCGGTGTTCGTGCGCGAACAGCACGTCCCCGCGGATCTCGAGCGCGACGCGCTCGACGCCGCCTGCCTGCACGTGGTCGCGCGCACGCTGCAGGGCGACGCGATCGGGACTGGCCGCCTGGTGCCGCCGGCCCACGGCCACCCCGCAAAGATCGGTCGCATGGCGGTGCTCGCCAACTGGCGCGGGCGCGGCGTCGGCAGCGCGATGCTGCTCGCCCTGCTGCGCCTGGCGCGGCAACGCGGCTGGCACGAGGTCGCGCTCAACGCGCAGGCGTCGGCCATCGACTTCTACCTGCGGCACGATTTCATCCCGCAAGGCCCGCGCTTCATGGAAGCCGGCATCGAGCACCAGGCGATGCACCGGACGATGGCCGGCCCGGTGGCCGTGTCCACGGCGGAGGAAGCCGTGGCCACCGTCGCGTCGCTGGTCGCCGCCGCGCGCCGCGCGCTGTGCCTGCGCCTGCGTGGACCCGATCCGGGGATCATGGATGCGCCCGCGGTGCTGGATGCGTTGCGCGGCTTCGGCACCGCCGGCCTCGGCGGCCAGGCGCGGATCCTGCTGCTCGAGGCGATGCCGCCGCGGCGCGCCCAGGCGCCGCTGCTGGAGCTGTCGCAGCGACTGCCCAGCGTGTTCCTGTTCCGCGAACTGGCGGACCCCGTGGATCGCGAGGATGGGTCGGCCTGGATCGCCAATGATGCCGGCGGGTACTACCACCGCCCGCTGGGCGACCGCATCGCCGGCGAGGCAGATTTCAATGCCCCCGGCCGCGCGCGGCAGTTGCGCGCGGAATTCGAGCGCACGTGGGCGCGTTCGCGCCCCGTCACCGAGTACCGGGCGCTCGGAATCTAGGCCGGCCTCCGGCTATAATTCCATGTTGCAAGGCCCGCCCCCACCCACGAGCTTGCCGA
>DASWQG010000041.1:0-9611 GCA_036403775.1 Luteimonas sp. | reverse complement strand
GGGCCCCCCCCCCCGCGCCCGCGGCCCGCGCGCACCGCGTCCACCCCCACCGGCGCTACACTGGCGCCCCCCGGAAGGAGTCCCCTGCCCCATGTGCGGAATCGTCGGCGCCATCGCGGATCGCAACGTCGTCCCGGTCCTGATCGAGGGGCTGAAGCGGCTGGAATACCGTGGCTACGATTCCGCCGGCATCGTGGTGGTGGACGACGGCCGGGTCCGCCGCGTGCGCCGCACCGGCCGCGTGGCCGAGATGGAGGCCGCCGCGGCCGCCGAAGGCTTCAGCGCCACCCTGGGCATCGGCCACACCCGCTGGGCGACCCACGGCGGCGTCACCGAGGACAACGCGCACCCGCACATCAGCCATGGCGAGATCGCGCTGGTCCACAACGGGATCATCGAGAACCACGAGCAGCAGCGCGAGCGCCTGCGCGCGCTGGGCTACGCGTTCGAATCGCAGACCGACACCGAAGTCATCGCCCACCTGATCCACCATTACCGCAGCCAGGGCGCATCGCTGCTGGCCGCGTTGCAGAAGGCCGCGGCTGAGCTGCATGGCGCCTACGCGCTGGCCGTGGTGGACAAGTCGGATCCCGGCCGCATGGTGGCCGCGCGCATGGGTTGCCCACTGCTGGTCGGCCTGGGCGAGGGCGAGAACTTCGTCGCGTCCGACGTCTCGGCGATCGTCTCCTCGACCCGCCGGGTGATCTTCCTGGAGGAAGGCGACACCGTGGAGCTGACCCGCGATGCCGTGCAGGTCTTCGACGCCGACGGCCACGCCGTGCAGCGCGAGGAACACCTGTCCGACGTGTCGCTGGCCTCGCTCGAGCTCGGCCCCTACCGGCATTTCATGCAGAAGGAGATCCACGAGCAGCCGCGCGCGATCGCCGACACCATCGAGGCGCTGATGGGCGAAGGCGCGTTCGTGCCGCAACTGTTCGGCGCCGGCGCGGAGGAGATTCTCGCCGACGTGGACGCGGTGCAGATCCTCGCCTGCGGCACCAGCTACTACGCCGGCCTGACCGCGCGCTACTGGATCGAGGCCCTGGCCGGCATCCCCTGCGCCGTGGACATCGCCAGCGAGTACCGCTACCGCAGCGTGGTGGCGAACCCGCGGCAGCTCATCGTGACCATTTCGCAGTCGGGCGAGACGCTGGACACGATGGAGGCGCTGAAATACGCCAAGTCGCTGGGCCAGGACCGCACGCTGTCCATCTGCAACGTGCCCGAGAGCGCGATCCCGCGCGCCAGCCGGCTCGTCCACTACACCCGCGCCGGCGCCGAGATCGGCGTGGCCTCGACCAAGGCCTTCACCACGCAGCTGGTGGCGCTGTTCACGCTGGCGGCGACGCTGGCGAAGCTGCGCGGCAAGCTCGATGGCGCCGCCGAGGCCGACCTGCTGGAGTGCCTGCGCCACCTGCCGGGCAGCGTCCAGCACGCGCTCAACCTGGAGCCGCAGATCGTCGCCTGGGCCGACCTGTTCGCGCCCAAGGAGCACGCGCTGTTCCTGGGCCGCGGCGTCCACTACCCGATCGCGCTGGAAGGCGCGCTCAAGCTCAAGGAAATCTCCTACATCCACGCCGAGGCCTACCCGGCCGGCGAGCTCAAGCACGGGCCGCTGGCGCTGGTGGACGCGGCGATGCCGGTGGTGGTGATCGCGCCGAACGACAGCCTGCTGGAGAAGGTGAAGTCGAACATCCAGGAGGTGCGCGCGCGCGGCGGCGAGATGTTCGTGTTCGCCGACGCCGACAGCAACTTCGGCGAATCCGAGCAGGTGAACGTGATCCGCACCCCGCGCCACGTCGGCGTCCTCTCGCCGATCGTGCACGCGATCCCGGTGCAGCTGCTGGCCTACCACGCCGCGCTGGCGCGCGGCACGGACGTGGACAAGCCGCGGAACCTGGCCAAGTCGGTGACCGTCGAGTAACCGCCCCCGCCGCGGCTTGACCCTCGACCATGCTCCATGGTCCACAATCGCCGGCATGACGACGCCCGCGCTCGCCCGCCTCGCCGCCCTGCCCCTGCTGGGGCTGGCCTTCTCCACCCTCGCCGCCGGCCCGCTGGTGGTCGTGCACAAGAACGAGAGCTGCGGCTGCTGCAACGGCTGGGTCTCGCACATGCGCAAGGCCGGGTTCGAGGTCGAGGTGCGCAACGTCGCCAACATGAACCCGGTGAAGGAGCGCGTCGGCGTGCCCGCGGGCAAGGGCTCCTGCCACACCGCCGAGGTCGCGGGCTATTTCATCGAGGGCCACGTGCCGGCGGTGGACGTGAAGCGCCTGCTGGCCGAAAAGCCGGCTGCGAAGGGTCTCGTCCTGCCCGGCATGCCGCTGGGGTCGCCGGGGATGGAAGTGCCGGACGGCCGCACGCAGCCCTACGCGGTGGAGCTCGTCCGCAGGGACGGCAGCACCTCGGCGTTCGCGAAACACTGAATTCCGCGGGGCCTTGACTCCGGACCAGAGTCCGGGGTCCAGAATGGTCCCATGAAGATCGGAACCCTCGCCAAACGCGCCGATGTCGCCATCGACACCGTGCGCTACTACGAACGCCAGGGGCTGTTGCCGGCCCCCGTGCGCCTTGCCTCCGGCTACCGCGATTACGACGACGGCGACGTCTCGCGATTGCGCTTCATCCGCCGCGCCAAGGCGCTGGGATTCACCCTGGCCGAGATCCGCGAGCTGATGGAGCTTTCGGCGCGCCGCGACGACGACATGGCCGGGATGAAATCGGCCGCACAGCAGAAGCTCGCCGACGTCGACGCCAAGCTCGCCGAGCTGCAGCGCATCCGCCAAGGCCTGACCGACCTGGTCGCGTCCTGCCCGGGCCACGGCGCGCTCGAGCATTGCCCGATCCTGGATGCACTGTCAGGAGCATCGCGATGAGCGCGCACGCGCACCACCACGGCCACGCGAAGGCGATCGATCCCGTCTGCGGCATGACCGTCGATCCGGCGAAGACCGCGCACCACCACGTCCACGCCGGCACCGAATACCACTTCTGCAATCCGCGCTGCCGCGACAGGTTCATCGCCGATCCGGACAAATACCTCGCGCCTGCCCCCGACCAGCCCCAGGAGGTCGTTCCGGGCGCGATCTACACCTGCCCGATGCACCCGGAAGTGCGCCAGGAAGGCCCCGGCACCTGCCCGAAGTGCGGCATGGCGCTGGAACCGGAGATGCCCTCGCTCGACGAGGCGGAGAACCCCGAGCTTCGCGACTTCGGCCGCCGCTTCTGGTGGACGCTGCCGTTCACCGTGGTCGCACTGGCGCTGGCGATGTTCGGCGACGCGCTCGGCATCGCCGACGCCCGCACGCGGACCTGGATCGAACTCGTGCTGGCCACGCCGGTGGTGCTGTGGGCCGGGTGGCCGTTCTTCGAGCGCTGGCTGCAGTCCATCCGCAACCGCAGCCCGAACATGTGGACGCTGATCGGCACCGGCGTCGGCGCGGCGTACGCGTACAGCGTGGTCGCCACGGTCGCGCCAGGCGTGTTCCCGGCCTCCTTCCATGAGCACGGCCGCGTCGGCGTCTATTTCGAGGCGGCGGCGGTGATCGTCTCGTTGACCCTGCTCGGCCAGCTGCTGGAGCTGCGCGCGCGCTCAAAGACTTCCGCCGCGATCAAGGCGTTGCTGGGCCTCGCGCCGAAGACCGCGCGCCGGCTGCGCGACGACGGCGACGAGGAGGACATCCCGCTCGCGCACGTCCACGTCGGCGACCGACTGCGCGTGCGTCCCGGCGAGAAGGTGCCGGTGGACGGCGTGGTGCTGGAGGGTCGCAGCAGCCTCGACGAATCCATGCTCACCGGCGAGCCGATGCCGGTGACCAAGGCCGTGGGCGACAAGCTGGTCGGCGCCACCCTCAACACCACCGGCGCGCTGGTGATGCGCGCCGAGCAGGTCGGCTCGGCGACGGTGCTGGCGCGGATCGTGCAGCTGGTGGCGCAGGCGCAGCGCTCGCGCGCGCCGATGCAGCGGCTCGCCGACAAGGTCTCGTTCTGGTTCGTGCTCGCGGTGCTGGGCGCGGCGGTGGCGACCTTCCTCGCCTGGGGCCTGTTCGGTCCCGAGCCGTCGTGGACCTACGCGGTGCTCAACGCCGTGTCCGTGCTGATCATCGCCTGCCCGTGCGCGCTCGGCCTGGCGACGCCGATGTCGATCATGGTCGCCACCGGCCGTGCCGCGCGCGCCGGCGTGCTGTTCCGCGACGCGGAGGCGATCGAGCGCCTGCGCACCGTCGACACGCTGGTGGTGGACAAGACCGGCACGCTGACCGAAGGCCGCCCGGCATTCCGCAGCGTGCTTCCCGTCGCGGGCACCGACGGGAACGAATTGCTGCGGCTGGCGGCCAGCCTCGACGCCGGCAGCGAGCACCCGCTGGCGACGGCAATCGTGGCCGAGGCACGCAAGCGCGGTCTCGTGCTGGAACGCGTCGACAATTTCGACTCCGTCACCGGGCTGGGCGTGCGCGGGATGATCGGCGGCCGCACGCTGGCGCTGGGCAGCCGTGGTTACCTGCACGAACTCGGCATCGCGATCGATGCGCTGGACGCCGCCTCCGCGCGACTGCGAGAGGAAGGCGCAAGCGTCGTGTTCCTCGCCATCGACGGCCGCCTCGCGGGCGGGATCGCGCTCGCCGACCCGATCAAGGCGAGCACGCCGGAGGCGATCCGTGCGCTGCACGCACAGGGGCTGCGCCTCGTCATGGCCACCGGCGACGCGCAGGCGACCGCGCAGGCGGTCGGCGCGCGGCTGGGCATCGATGAGATCCACGGCGAGGTGCGCCCCGAGGACAAGGTCGCGCTGGTACGGCGCCTGCAGGCCGAAGGCCGGCGCGTGGCCATGGCCGGCGACGGCATCAACGACGCGCCGGCGCTGGCCGCCGCCGACGTCGGCATCGCCATGGGCGACGGCACCGACGTGGCCATGTCCACCGCGCAGGTCACGCTGCTCAAGGGCGACCTGGCCCGCGTGCTCGAGGCGCGGCGGGTTTCGTCCGAGGCGGTCGCCAACATGCGCCAGAACCTGGCTTTCGCCTTCCTCTACAACGCCATCGGCGTGCCGGTGGCGGCAGGCCTGCTGTACCCGGCGTTCGGACTGCTGCTCAGCCCGATGCTGGCCGCGCTGGCGATGAGCCTGAGCTCGGTTTCGGTGGTGGGCAATGCCCTCCGGCTGTCGCGCCGGTCGGGCTGATCCGTCCTCCCGTCGGGCGGCGCACCCCTCCGGGCGATTTCTTGACATCTCCCGCGCCGCGAGGGCTATAAGGAAACCCTGAGGCGCGGGGGCGCCCCGGGGGACGCATGAAGCACGCCTCGCGCGAACAGGACGCGCTGGTGGGCAGCCTCATCGATGCTGCCCCGATCGGCATCTATGTGCTCGATGCCTGCATGCGGGTCCTCCATGCCAATGCCGAGGCCCGGCCCGCCTTCGGGCGGTTCGCCGACGACATGGCCGGCCGCGAGCTGCAGCCGATGCTCGCCGAGCTGTGGGGCGCGGAAGCGGCCGCCCTGTCGCTGGAGGTGTTCCGCCATACCCTCGAGACCGGCGAACCGTTCGCCAGCGAGGAGTTCATCGGCCAGCGCCTGGACACCGGCGAGGTCGCGTACTACGAATGGCGCGTCGTGCGCATCGCCCTGCCGGATGGCGCGCATGGCGTGGCCTGCTTCTTCCGCGACGTCTCCGCCAAGGTGGCGGCGCGCAAGTCGATCGAGGACAGCCGTGACGCGCTCAGGCTGGCGGACACGCGCAAGGACGAGTTCCTCGCCACCCTCGCGCACGAGCTGCGCAACCCGCTTGCGCCGCTGAGCAACTGCCTGCACATCCTGCGCCTGCGCGACACCGACGATGCCGAGGGCAAGCGGCTGCGCGGGATCATGGAGCGCCAGCTGGCGACGCTGGTGCGGATGACCGACGACCTGCTGGAGGTGTCCCGCATCACCCGCGGCAAGATCGAGCTGCGCCGCGCCCCCGTGGACCTGCGCGACATCGTGCACGCGGCGGTGGAGACCAGCCGCCCGCTGATCGCGCGGGCGCATCACGAGCTCGAAGTCCGCGTCGACCCGCTTGCGCCGCTTCCGGTGCTCGCCGACGGCGTGCGCCTGTCGCAGGTGTTCTCCAACTTGCTGAACAATGCCGCGAAATACACCCCGCCCGGCGGGCGGATCACGATCGATTTGGTGCGCGAGGAGGATCACGCCCGCGTCTCCGTGCGCGACACCGGCATCGGCCTGGCCCCGGACATGCTCGACCGCGTCTTCGACCTGTTCTTCCAGGACGCCAGCGGGCGGCGCCTGTCGCAAGGCGGCCTGGGCATCGGCCTGACCCTGGTGCGCAGCCTCGTCTCGATGCACGACGGGACGGTCGCCGCGATGAGCGAGGGCCCGGGCCGCGGCACCGAGTTCATCGTGCTGCTGCCGCTGCTGGCAGGGGAGGCTCCGCACATGGCACCGGTCCTGGCTACCTTCGACGGCGATCCGCTGGACATCATCGTCACCGACGACAACCCCGAGAACGCCGACTCGCTCGGGCAGATGCTCCGGATGGCGGGGCACCGGGTGCGGGTCGCCTATGGCGGCGCCGCGTGCCTGGCACTGATGGAGGAGGAGCGGCCCGACCTGGTGCTGCTCGACCTGGGCATGCCGGGCCTCGACGGCTTCGAGACCTGCCGCATCATCCGCGAGCGCCACGGCCGCGACCTGCGCGTGCTGGCGGTCACCGGCTTCGGCCAGGCGCGCGATGTCGCCGAATCGGCGAAGGCGGGCTTCGACGGCCACATCGTCAAGCCGGTGGACCCGGCCAAGCTCGCCGAAGGCATGGCCGGCGTGGCGCGGCGCAGGCCGGCTTGACCCGGCCGCCGTCGCGCCGACCCGCGGCGGTCAGCCCTTCTTCGGGCGCTGCCAGCCCTCGATGGTCTTCTGGGTGCCGCGCGCCACGGTGAGCTTGCCGTCGGGCGCGTCGCGGGTGATCACCGAGCCCGCGCCGACGGTCGCGTCCTTGCCGATCGCCACGGGCGCGACCAGCGCGCTGTTGGAGCCGATGAAGGCGCCGTCCCCGATCGTGGTCGTGGACTTGTTCACGCCGTCGTAGTTGCAGGTGATGGTGCCCGCGCCGATGTTGACCTTGCTGCCGATCTTCGCATCGCCGAGGTAGGTGAGGTGGTTGGCCTTGCTGCCGGGGCCCAGCGTCGCGTTCTTCGCCTCGACGAAGTTGCCGACGTGCACGCCGTCGGCCAGCACCGTGCCGGGGCGCAGCCGCGCGAACGGACCGATCGTCGCGACGCCCTCGGTGCGGGCGCCTTCGAGGTCGCAATGCGCGCGGACGATCGTGCCGGCCGCCAGGCGCACGTCGCGCAGGCGGCAGAACGGCCCGATGCGCACGCCGTCGCCGAGCACGACCTCGCCCTCCAGCACGACGTCGACATCCAGCTCGACGTCGTTGCCGGCGACGACCGTGCCGCGGACGTCCACCCGCGCCGCGTCCGCCACGCGCACGCCCTGCGCGCACAGCGCGCGCACCTGCCGCTGCTGGTACGCGCGCTCCAGTTGCGCCAGCTGCCAGGGATCGTTCGCGCCCTCGGTCTCGACCGGGTCGGCGACGACGACGATCTCGGCGGCGCAGTACTCCGCGGCGGCCTGTTCGAACACGTCGGTCAGGTAGTACTCGCCCTGCGCGTTGTCGTTGCGCAGCGCGGACAGCCAGGCGCGCAGCTTGCCGGCATCGCAGGCGATCACGCCGGTGTTGACCAGGCCGATGCGCCGCTGCTCCGCGTCGGCGTCCTTGTGCTCGACGATGCGGGCGACGTGGCCGCGCGCGTCGCGCACGATGCGGCCGTAGCCGTCGGGTTCGGGCAGGTCGGCGGCCAGCACCGCCAGCGCGCGCGGCTCGGCCAGCAGGCGGCGCAGCGTGTCGGGCGTGATCAGCGGGACATCGCCGTAGAGGACCAGTATGCGGGCGTCATCGGGGATCCCGGGCAGCGCCTGCTGCACGGCGTGGCCGGTGCCGAGTTGTTGCGCCTGCTCGACCCAGGCCAGGTCCGGCTGCCCGGCGAAGGCCGCGCGGACCTGGTCGCCACGGTTGCCGTAGACGACGTGGATGCCGGCCGGCTGCAGCGCGCGCGCGGTGTCGACCACGTGCGCGAGCATCGGCCGCGCCGCCACCGGCAGCAGCACCTTCGGCAGCGCGGACTTCATCCGCTTGCCCTCGCCGGCGGCGAGGATGACGACGTGCAAGGCGGCGGGCATGGCGGCTTCCGTGGCGGTCATTGAAGCGATTCTAACGGGGGGCGCTGCTAGGATGCCGCCATGCCCCTCGCCCGCGAATCCCGATGAGCCTTGGCCGCCACGCCCGCCACTACCTGCTGATCGGCGGCGTGCAATGGCTGGTGGACTGGGGCGTGATGGTCCTGCTCAGCCACTTCGGCATGGTCATCGAGCTGGCCAACGTGCTTGGCCGCGTCGCCGGCGCCCTGCTGGGCTACTGGCTCAACGGCAAGCTGACCTTCGCAGGCGACGACACGGCAGTCGGCCGCACGCAGCTGGCGCGCTTCGTGATGATGTGGCTCGGCACCACCGCGGTCAGCACCTGGTCCATGGGCGTGGTGGACGACGTGGCCGGGCTGAAGTGGGCGTGGCTCGCCAAACCCGGGGTCGAGCTCGCGCTCGGCGTCGTCGGCTTCTTCCTGTCCCGGCACTGGGTCTACCGGCGCTAGCGGTTCAGAGCATCGTGCCTTCGATCTTGGTTTCCAGCTTCACCGCCGGGCACTGGTTCTCGAATGGGGCTTCCGGCTCAGGCGCGTTGGGCTTGCCCGTCGAGTAGAAGGTGAAGACCTGGAGCAGGTCACAAGCCACCGGTTTCCCATCCACCACGTACGGCGGGCGGCTGAATCCGGCGATGGCCTCTTTCGACACTTCGTCCAACGACTTGAGATGACCGCCGACCGCCCTCGGGTACTCCCGGCCCACCAGGGATACGCGGCCGTCCTCGGCCACATGGACGCGATACACCAGAACGGCATTCACGGCGGCACGCATCGCCGAACGTGGAAACACCGGCGGCTCCATGTGGACGCCTGGCGGCGCCTGCGTACTCACCCCAAGTACGCGGATCGCATAGCCGCCGGACGTCGTGGTCACCGGCTGCAAACGCAATGCACTGGTGAAGCGCAGACTCACCGGCCTGCCTTCCCACTGCGCGGGTTCATAACGCCATCGCGCAATGCGCTTCTGCAGTGCGGCACGCAAGCCCTCGGGCAGTGCCGGGTCGGGCGCAACCGAGGTCACACTGCCATCTGCGGCGACTTCGATGTTCAGCACGGCAAGCAGCTCCTGCGCGCCGGCGTCGGCCTGGCCCGGCCCGACGCGAGCGAGCAACAGCAGCCCCGCAAGAACGGCCAGCAGATTCCTACTCAACGGTGAAGCCCACCTTGATGGTCACCTGCCAGTGCGCGATCTTCCCGCCCTCGACGTGCCCGCGGACATCGAGCACCTCGAACCAGCGGATGTCGCGGACGCTCTCGGAGGCCTTCTCGATCGCGACGCGGATGGCGTCGTCGCTGCTGGTCGCGGAGGAGCCGGTCAGCTCCAGGGCCTTGTAGACGTGGTTGCTCATGGCGCGCTCCCGTGGTCTG
>DASWQG010000040.1:0-11670 GCA_036403775.1 Luteimonas sp. | reverse complement strand
CAGCGCCGGGGCGCCGCTGGTCGTATCGAGGACGACTTCCGGGCGCTCGGGGATCTCGTACGGCGAATCGATGCCCGTGAAATTGCGCAGCTGCCCCGCGCGCGCCTTGGCGTACAGGCCCTTGACGTCGCGCTCCTCGGCGACCGCCAGCGGCGTGTCCACGAACACCTCGAGGAACTCGCCCTCGCCGAACAGCTCGCGCGCCATCCGCCGCTCCGCGCGGAACGGCGAGATGAAGCTCACCAGCACGATCAGGCCGGCGTCGACCATGAGCCTGGCGACCTCGGCGACGCGGCGGATGTTCTCGACCCGGTCCTCCGCGGTGAAGCCCAGGTCCTTGTTGAGGCCGTGGCGGACGTTGTCGCCGTCGAGCAGGTAGGTGTGGTGGCCCATCGCCAGCAGGCGCTTCTCCACCAGGTTGGCGATGGTCGACTTGCCCGCGCCGGACAGGCCGGTGAACCACACGCAACGCGGCGCCTGGTGCTTGATCCGCGCGCGCGCGGCCTTGTCCACCTCCAGGTGCTGCCAGTGGATGTTGCCGGCGCGGCGCAGCGCGAAGTCGAGCGTGCCGGCGGCGACGGTGGCGTTGGTCTGCCGGTCGATGAGGATGAACGCCCCCAGCTGGCGGTTGTCCGCGTACGCCTCGAACGGCACCGGCTGGTCGAGGTAGAGGTTGCAGTACGCGACCTCGTTGAGCTCCAGGCTCTTGGCCGCCAGCTCTTCCTGCGTGTTGACGTCGACCTTGTGCTTGATCTCGGTGACCTGGGCGCCGACCGTTCGCGTGCCGATCCGCAGCCAGTACGGGCGGCCCGGCAGCAGCGGCTGCTCGCCGAGCCACAGCAGGTGCGCGGCGAACTGGTCGGAAATCTCGGGCGCGTCGCCGGACGCGGCGATCACGTCGCCGCGGCTGGCGTCGATCTCGTCGCGCAGCGTCAGCACCACGGCCTGGCCGGCGCCGGCGCTGTCGAGGTCGCCGTCGGCGGTGACGATGCGCGCCACCTGGGAGCGCTGTCCGGAAGGCAGCACGGTCACCGGGTCGCCCGGGGCGACGGCGCCGGCGACGATGCTGCCGGCGAAGCCGCGGAATTCCTGGTCGGGGCGGCAGACCCACTGCACCGGCATGCGCAGGCCCATGTCGCGCCCGTGGCGCTCCACCTGCACGTCCTCCAGGTGCTGCAGCAGCGACTCGCCCGCGTACCACGGCATCCGCGGCGAGCGCTCGAGCATGTTGTCGCCCTTCAGCGCCGAGACCGGGATGCAGGTGACGTGCGGGATGCCGAGGCTGGCGGCCAGCGCGCGGTAGCCCTCGCAGATCCCGTCGAAGACCTGCCCGTCGTAGCCGACCAGGTCCATCTTGTTCACCGCCAGCAGCACGTGGCGGATGCCCAGCAGCGACACGATGTAGCTGTGGCGGCGGGTCTGGGTCAGCAGGCCCTTGCGCGCGTCCACCAGCACCACGGCGAGGTCGGCGGTCGAGGCGCCGGTGGCCATGTTGCGCGTGTACTGCTCGTGGCCCGGGCAGTCGGCGACGATGAACTTGCGCTTGTCGGTGCCGAAGAAGCGGTAGGCGACGTCGATGGTGATGCCCTGCTCGCGCTCGGCGGCGAGGCCGTCCACCAGCAGCGCGAAGTCGATCTCGCCGTTCTGGGTGCCGTGGCGCTTGCTGTCCGATTCCAGCGCCGACAGCTGGTCGTCCAGCAGCAGGCGGGTGTCGTGCAGCAGGCGGCCGATCAGCGTGCTCTTGCCGTCGTCCACGCTGCCGCAGGTGATGAAGCGCAGCAGGTCCTTGGTCTCGTGCTGCTGCAGGTAGGCCGCGACCTGCGCGCGGGCGTCGTCGCCCGGGGCCATGCCTTCGTGGGCTGCGTGGTCCATCAGAAATAGCCCTCCTGCTTCTTCTTCTCCATCGAGGCGGAGGGATCGTGGTCGATCACCCGGCCCTGGCGCTCGGAGGTGGTCGCGACCAGCATCTCGGCGATGATCTTCTCCAGGGTGTCGGCCTCGGATTCGATGGCGCCGGTGAGCGGATAGCAGCCGAGCGTGCGGAAGCGCACCTTCCGCATCGCCGGCGATTCGCCGGGGTGCAGCGGCAGGCGCTCGTCGTCCACCATGATCAACGCGCCGTCGCGCTCGACCACCGGCCGCTCCGCCGCGAAATACAGCGACGGCACCGGGATCTTCTCGCGGTAGATGTACAGCCAGACGTCGAGCTCGGTCCAGTTGGAGATCGGGAACACGCGCACCGACTCGCCCTTGTGGATGCGGGCGTTGTACAGGTCCCACAGCTCCGGGCGCTGGTTCTTCGGATCCCAGCGGTGCTGCGCGTTGCGGAACGAGAAGATGCGCTCCTTGGCGCGCGACTTCTCCTCGTCGCGGCGCGCGCCGCCGATCGCGGCGTCGAACTGCCACTTGTCCAGCGCCTGCTTCAGCGCCTGGGTCTTCATCACGTCGGTGTGCACGGTGGCGCCGTGGGTGACCGGGCCGATGCCCTGCGCCAGGCCGTCCGGGTTCGTCCACGTGCGCAGCTCGACCCCGGTCTCCGCGGCGCGGCGGTCGCGGAACGCGATCATCTCGCGGAACTTCCACGTCGTGTCCACGTGCAGCAGCGGAATCGGCGGCCGCGCCGGATGGAACGCCTTGACCAGCAGGTGCAGCAGCACCGAGCTGTCCTTGCCGACCGAGTACATCATCACCGGGTTGCGGAACTCCGCGGCGACTTCGCGCAGGATGTAGATGCTCTCCGCCTCCAGGCGATCCAGGTGCGACAGCATCTTCGGGTCGGGGGTCACTGCGCGGGGATCCTCTCGTGGTCGCGGGCGGGTGAACAGGCGTACGTCATTCTAGCGGGGGAACGGCCTTCAGAACGCCCAGAACAGCGGGATCGTCGCGAGCACGGCCGCACCCACCACCAGCGAGAGTGGCAGGCCGAGCCGGACGTAGTCGGTGAAGCGGTAACCGCCGGGGCCGTACACCATCAGGTTGGTCTGGTAGCCGATGGGCGTGATGAAGCCGGCCGAAGCGCCCATCATCGTGGCGATGACGAAGGGCATCGGGTCGGCGCCCACGGTGGCCGCGGCCGAGACGGCGATCGGGAACACCAGCACCGCGGCGGCATTGTTGGTGACGAGCTCCGTGAAGACGACCGCCGCCACGTAGACCAGCACCAGGGTCCGGAACGGATCGCCACCGGCCAGCCCGCCCAGCGCCGACGCCGCCAGCGCGGCCACGCCGCTGCGTTCCAGGGCCGCGCCCAGGGCGAAGGAACAGGCGATCACCATGATCAGGCGGAGGTCCACGCTGCGGCGCAGTTCGGCCACGTGCACGCAGCGCGCCAGCAGCACCAGCAGCGCGGCCACCAGCGCCGACACCAGGATGTCCACGCCAAGCACGGTGTTGGCCAGGATCATCAGCGCGATGACGCCCAGCGACACCAGCGCGCGCGGACGGTCCACCCGCGGCGCGCCGTCCACCTCGTTCACCAGCAGGAAGTCGGCGCTGCCGACGTGGCGGCGCGCGAAACCGGCGTCGGTCTCCAGCAGCAGCGTGTCGCCGGCCTGCATCACCACCTCGCCCGGCTTGCGCGGCAGGCGCTCGCCGCGGCGCGCGACCGCGATCACCGCGGCGTTGTAGTGGCTGCGGAACGCCGACTGCACCAGGGTGCGGCCGACCGCGGGCGAGAACGAGGACAGCACCACTTCCACCAGCGTGCGCTGGCCGCCGGCGTCGTCGATCTTGAACACCTGGTCGCTGGCCGGGCGCAGGCCGGGCACGCGGCGCAGCTCGCGCACCGCGTCGGTGGCGCCGACGAACACGAGCCGGTCGCCGCCGCGCAGCACCTCGGTGGGCGGCACCGCCGAATGCAGCTCGCCGTCGCGGACCAGCTCGACCAGGAACGAGCCCGCCAGCTGCCGCAGGCGGGCCTCGCCGATGCTGTGCCCGGCCACCGGGCCGCCCGCCTCGACCAGCATCTCGACCACGTATTCGCGGATGTCGCCGGCCTGCTGCATCGCCGAGCGCCGCTCCGGCAGCAGCCAGCGGCTGGCGACGAGCAGGTACAGGCCGCCGGCCACCGCGGCGGCCGCGCCGACGCCCAGCGGGTCGAACATCTCCAGCGGCTCGATGCCGCCGTGGCGCAGCACCAGGCCGGCCACGATCAGGTTGGTGCTGGTGCCCACCAGCGTGCACATGCCGCCGAGGATGGTGGCGTAGTTCATCGGCAGCAGCAGCTTGGACGGGGCGATGCCGCTGCGCCGGCTCCAGTGCTCGATCGCCGAGGTGAGCATGGCCACGATCGGCGTGTTGTTGATGAACGCGGACAGCGGCGAGGTGATCGTGACCAGCCGCGCCTGGGCGCGCCACTCGCCGCGCGGGCGGCCCAGCACCCAGTCGCCGATCCAGCGGATCGCGCCGGTGGACTTGAGCGCGGCGACCAGCACGAACAGGACCGCGACGGTCAGCACGCCGGGGTTCCAGAACCCGGCCAGGGCCTCGCGCGGGCCCAGGATCCCGCTCGCCATCAGCGCGACCACCGACCCCGCCAGCACCTTGTCCGGGGTGAAGCGCTCCCACAGCAACAGCGCCAGCGTTGCCAGCACGATGCCGATCGTGAGCCATCCCTGCCAATCCAGAGCGGACATCGCACCCCTGCGCGTTAGAATGCGCAGTTTAACGGATCGGGCCCGGTGGCCCCCCGCAAGGCACGAGAGGAACCCCCGCAAGTGAAGATCCTGGTCGGCTACAAGCGCGTGGTGGACTTCAACGTCCGCATCCAGGTCAGGCCGGACGGCTCCGGCGTGGTCACCGACGGCGTCAAGCTGTCGGCCAACCCCTTCGACGAGATCGCGCTGGAAGAGGCGTTGCGCCTGCGCGACAAGGGCATCGCCACCGAGGTCGTGGTCGCGACGATCGCGCCGGCCGACGCCCAGCCCCACCTGCGCAACGGCCTGGCGATGGGCGCCAACCGCGCCATCCATGTGGTCACCGATGGCGACCAGGACGTGCAGCCGCTCACCGCCGCGCGCGTTCTGCTCAAGCTGGTCGAGAAGGAGCAGCCCGACCTGGTGATCCTCGGCAAGCAGGCGATCGACGACGACGCCAGCCAGACCGGGCAGATGCTGGCCACGCTGTGGGGCCGGCCGCAGGCGACCTTCGCCTCGAAGCTCGAGGTGGCCGGCGGCAAGGCCACCGTGACCCGAGAGGTGGATGCCGGCCTGGAGACGCTGGAAGTCGACCTGCCGGCCGTGGTCACCACCGACCTGCGCCTCAACGAGCCGCGTTTCATCAAGCTGCCGGACATCATGAAGGCGAAATCCAAGCCGCTGGAGTCGATCGCCTTCGCCGAGCTCGGCGTCGAGGCGGGCGAGGGCCTCAAGGCGACGCATTACGCGCCGCCGGCGAAGCGCAGCCGCGGGGTGATGGTGAAGGATGCGGCGGAACTGGTCGCCGCGCTGAAGCAGAAGGGACTGTTGTGATGGCCAAGGTACTCATCGTCGCCGAACACCAGGAAGGCCGGCTCAACGCCGCCACCGCCCGTTGCGTGTCCGCCGCGCGGGCGCTGTCGCCCGAGGCGGTCGACATCGTCGTGCTGGCCGCGGACCCGACGCCGGTCGCCGCCGAGGCGGCGAAGCTCGCCGGCGTGTCGCGCGTGCTCGCGGTCTCCAACCCCGCCAACGAACACGCCATCGCCCAGGTGCTCGCGCCGCAGGTGGCCGCGCTCGCCGCGGGCTACAGCCACGTGTTCGGGCCCTCCACCACCTTCGGCAAGGACCTGATGCCCTGCGTGGCCGCCCTGCTCGGCGTGCCGCAGGTCTCCGACCTGATGGCGGTCGAGGGCGAGCGCACGTTCAAGCGGCCGATCTACGCCGGCAACGCGATCGTCACGGTGGAGGCGCCCGCCGGCCAGGCGATCGTCGCCACCGTGCGCACCGCCTCGTGGCCCGAGGCGGGCCGCGACGGCAGCGCCGGCGTCGAGGCGGTCGCCGTCGACGCGCCCCTGCCCGCGCACACCCGCTTCGTCGGCCTCGCCGCCGGCAAGTCCGACCGCCCGGACCTGCAGGGCGCCAAACGCGTGGTCTCGGGGGGCCGCGGCGTCGGCTCGAAGGAGAACTTCGCGATCATCTACCAGCTCGCCGACAAGCTCGGCGCCGCGGTCGGCGCCTCGCGCGCCGCGGTGGATGCCGGCTACGTGCCGAACGAGCTGCAGGTCGGCCAGACCGGCAAGATCATCGCGCCGGACCTGTACATGGCGATCGGCATCAGCGGCGCGATCCAGCACCTGACCGGCATCAAGGACGCCGGCACGATCGTCGCGATCAACAAGGATCCCGACGCGGCGATCTTCGAGGTCGCGGACATCGGCCTCGTCGGCGACCTGTTCGCGATCCTGCCGGAGCTCGAGGCGGCGCTGGCGCGCTGAGGGACGACAGCACATGGCCGCCGCGCTCCCGATGGTCTCGGTCGTTTCCCCGGTGTATGGCTGCGCCGGCTGCCTGGAAGCCCTCGTGGAGCAGGTCGAAGACGCGGTCGGCGGCATCGGCCTGCCGTTCGAGATCCTGCTGGTGGACGACGCCAGCCCGGATGGCGCCTGGGCCCGCATCGTCGAGATCGCGCGGTGCCACGACCGGGTCCGCGGCCTGCGCCTGGCGCGCAATTTCGGCCAGCATTACGCCATTTCCGCCGGCATCGAAAACGCCCGCGGCGACATCGTGGTGGTGATGGACTGCGACCTGCAGGACGTGCCCGAGGAAATCCCGCGGCTCGTGGCCGCCGTGCGCGGCGGCGCCGAGATCGCCTTCGGCCAGCGCACGGAACGCCAGGACGGCGGGCTGAAGCGCCTGGGGTCCTGGGCGTTCTTCCGTTTCCTGTCGTGGATGACCGGCGTGCGCCAGGACCACACCACGAGCAACTTCGGCGCCTATTCCCGCAAGGTGATCGACACCATCAACGCGATGCCGGAGCGCGAACGCTGCTTCCCGCTGATGGTGAAGTGGACCGGCTTCCGCAGCGTCGCCCTGCCGGTCGCCCATGCGGCGCGCGGCAGCGGCCGCAGCGGCTACAGCTTCTCGCGGCTGTGGCGCCTGGCGATCGGCATCGTGCTGTCGTACTCGGACAAGCCGCTGCGCATGGTCGTGCGCCTGGGCCTGCTGTTCGCGGCCGTCGCGTTCCTGATGGTGGCGGTCAGCCTGGCCCGCTATTTCGAAGGCGACATCCAGGTCGCCGGCTACACCAGCATCATCGCCTCCGTGTGGCTGGTGGGCGGGGTCGCCATCTCCAGCCTCGGCGTGATCGGCCTGTACCTCGGGCGGCTGTTCGTGGATGCGAAGGGCCGGCCGTATTACCTTGTCGCCGAGTCCACGGAGGACGCCTGAGCGTGCAGCCACTGCTTCGATCCGCGCCCGATTCCGCGCGCTTCGGCCTGGAAGTGCTACGCGCCCGGCTCGACGCGGTCGAACCGAAGGCGCTGGCGCAGGCACTGGTGGCCGCCGACGCCGATGTCGCGGTGCTGCGGATCCCCGCGGGCCTGGGGGCGCGGATCCACGAACTGCGCCGCTGGGCGCTGCCGGTGCTGCACGCCGACACGCTGGTGTATTACCGGTGCGACCTCACGCGCCACGCACCGGCGGCGTTGCGCAATGCGGACCTGGCGCTGTCCATCGCCGCCGAAGGCGACCTGCCGGAACTGCGCGCGCTGGTCGCCGAAACCTTCCGCGGCTACACCAGCCATTACCACGCCAATCCGCTGTTTCCGCGGGAGGACATCCTGGCCGGCTACCAGGAATGGGCCGAAGGGCACCTGTCGCGGCAAGGCTGTTCGCTGTGGATCGCGCGACGCCTGGGGCGGATCGTCGCGTTCGCGGCTTGCCAGGACCATGACGACGGCGGGGCCGAGGGCATCCTCTACGGCGTCGCCCCCGAAGCGGCCGGTGGCGGCGTGTATGGCGATCTCATCCGGCACACGCAGGCCGTCGCGCGGGATCGCGGCGCGCGCTCGATGAAGGTCTCCACGCAGGTGGGCAACTACGCGGTGCAGAAGGTGTGGTCGCGCGAGGGGTTCCACCTCTACGAGGCGCTGGACACCTTCCACGTCAACGCCCTGCTCTCCGCGGGCGAATGCCTCGTGGACCGCTCCATCCGCTTTTCCCCGGACCAGATCCGCCGCTTCGCCGAAGCCTCGGGCGACGACAATCCCCTGCATGTCGACGCCGCGGCCGCGCGCCGCGCCGGGTTCCCGGGCACGATCGCGCACGGGGTCCTGGCGCTGGCCGAATTCTCCCGGATCCTCGGCACCGAGGCGCCCGGCCCCGGGACGGTGTTCCTGCAGCTGGAGAGCGCCTTCCTCAAGCCGCTGCTGGCCGGCGGCGAATACCGGCTGCGGCTGCAGGTGCCGGGCGGGGTCCGCCCCGGCGCCATGCAGGCCGTGCTCCGGATCGACGACGCGTCGGGCCCGTGCCTGCTCGGCCGGGCACTGCTCACGCTGCGCAGCTGAAGGAGCCGCATGGAACGGGTATTCGCATGGAGCATGGTGGCGGCGACGATCCTGCTGACCACCTATGGCCAGATCGTCCTGAAATGGCAGGTGGGTCGGCACGCGCCCCCGCCGTTCGCCTTCATGGAGGCATGGCCGAGGGTGCTCCAGCTGCTCATGCGGCCCTGGGTGCTCTCCGCGTTCGTTGCCGCGTTCATGGCCTCGCTGTGCTGGATGCTGGCGCTGCAGAAGCTGGAACTGGGGCGCGCCTACCCGTTCATGGCGCTGAGCTTCATGCTCGTCTCGCTGGCGGCGGTGCCGCTGTTCGACGAAAGCCTGACCCCGGGCAAGCTCGCCGGCCTCACCCTGATCGTGGTCGGGCTCACCCTCATCAGCCGCGGATGACACGCACGTGATCCCATTCAATCGCCCGTACATGACCGGGCTCGAGCTCGACTACATCCGCGAGGCGCACGAGAACGGCCACCTTTCCGGGGACGGTCCGTTCACCAGGCGTTGCCACGGCGAACTCGCCGCGCTCACCGGCGCCTCGCGCGCCCTGCTGACCCACAGCTGCACGGCGGCGCTGGAAATGGCGGCGCTGCTGCTCGACCTCGCGCCGGGCGACGAGGTGATACTGCCGTCGTTCACCTTCGTGTCCACCGCCAACGCGTTCGTGCTGCGCGGCGCGGTGCCCGTGTTCGTGGACATCCGCCCGGACACGCTGAACCTGGACGAATCGCTGGTCGAGGCGGCGATCACGCCACGGACCCGCGCGATCTGCGTCGTGCACTACGCGGGCGTGGGCTGCGAAATGGACGCCATCCTGGCCATCGCGCAGCGCCATGGCCTCGCGGTGGTCGAGGACGCCGCGCAAGGCATCTTTTCCACCTACCGCGGACGGCCCCTCGGCGGCATCGCGCCACTGGCGGCGCTGAGCTTCCACGAGACCAAGAACATCATCTCCGGCGAAGGCGGCGCGTTGCTGGTCAACGACCCGCGCTACGCGGAGCGCGCGGAGGTCATCCGCGAAAAGGGCACCAACCGCAGCAAGTTCTTCCGCGGCCAGGTGGACAAGTACACCTGGGTGGACGTCGGCTCGTCCTACCTGCCCGGCGAGATCGTCGCCGCGTTCCTGGCGGCGCAGCTGGAGCATGCGGCCGACATCAACGCGCGACGCATGGCGCTGTGGGAGCGCTACCACGCCTGGGCCGCGGCGCACGAGGCGGCCGGCCGGTTGCGGCGACCCGTCATTCCCGCCCACTGCACGCACAACGCGCACATGTACTACCTGCTGCTGCCTTCCCTGCAGGCGCGCACCGGGTTCATCGAGGCCTTGCGCGCGCGCGGGGTCAACGCGGTGTTCCACTACATCCCGCTGCATTCCTCGCCGGAGGGCGTGCGCGCCGGGCGCGCGGCCGGCGAACTGCCGGTCACCAACCACGCCAGCGACGTGCTCGTGCGGATGCCGTTGTGGGTCGGGCTCGAACCCCGCCTGGACGAGGTGCTCGAAGCGGCCGACCTGGCGCTGGCGGCCGTCGCCTAGGGCGTGTCGCCCGGGGCCAGGCCGAGGGCCTCGCGCACTTCCGGATCGAACACGTTGAGCCGCTGCTGCTGCAGGAATCCGATCACCTGGCGCCGCCTGGCGTCCGGGAACCGGCAGACGACCAGGGTGGCGATGCAGGCCTCCGGCGGTTCGCCGCCGCGCGCCGCCATCCCGATCAACTGCCGCGCCTCGCGCGCCTGGTAGTTGGCGATGTAGGGCGCCTCGCGCCAGGAGGCGCGCGCCAGCGGGAGCTGCACCGCGAGCAGCAGCGCCGCGAGCGCGAGCGTCGCGCTGCCGGCGATGCCCGAGGTGCGTGGCGCCGGGGTGGCGCCGCCGGGCATGCGCTGCGCCAGCACCATCAGCAACAAGGCCACGAGGTTCCAGCGGTAAAGCACGGCATAGCGCGGCTGCCAGAGGTAGTCCGCGCCGAACTGCGCGATGCGGGTCAGCCACAGGGCGACGAGCAGTCCGTAGAAGAGCAGCATCAGCGCGATCGCGACATGGGCGACTGCGTTCATGCGCGCGCCGCGGGGCAGCGCGGCGCTCCAGAACCAGGCATGCGCCAGGAGCAGCACCACCGCGATCGCTTGTGCCGCGGCGGCGGCGTTCGCGGCGCCGAACCAGTCGGCCAGGACGACGCGGTGCGCCACCGATGCCGCCAGTGGCGGTGCCAGCAACGACCACCAGTCTCCGGGCCGCGCCAGCAGCGCGGCGAGGCCCGACGCCAGCGAGGGGGAGGCGCCGTGGCCAGGCGTCGCGGACACCAGCCGGTACAGCAGCAGGTAGGCGCCCAGCGACAGCGCAATCGCGAGGACCACCGCCAGGGCGGGCCGCCAGCGCCGCGCGCGCCAGCCCGCCACCAGCGTGGCCATCGAAATCGCCATCGCCGCCACGAGTCCGACATCGTCGGCGACCACGCCGGTGGCGAAGGCGGCCGCGCACAGCAGGGCCATGCGCCCCGCGCCTCCCGTGGCGAACGCCCGCCAGGCGGCCCAGGCCAGGCCGATGACGAACGGGTGCGTGGTGAATCCCATCGCCACCAGCGGCCAGGAATAGGCCGTGCTCGCGCCGATGGACAGGTACACCGCGGCGATCGCGACCAGGGCGAGCGCTTCGGCGGGGGTCGCCCCGCGGGCGCCGCGCGCGCGCCGCCAGGCTGCCCACAACATGCCGACGCTGGCGCAGGCGGACAGCGCGCCGAGCATCGCCTCGTACCGGTAGTCGAGGTCGAACCACTCGTAGTTGGCGATCGTCACCAGCTTGTTCAGGGGCTGCGAATGGTCCAGCGCATTCCGCTTGACGAACAGGTCGCCGATGCCGAAGTCGCCCGTGGCGTAGGGGCGGACCACCAGGTCGATGAAGTGCCACGCATCGGACACCACCACCGGGTCGGCGACGGTCCAGGCGTAGGCCAGGACGTGCAGCGCCAGCACGGCGATGGCCAGCGCCGCGGCGAGCGCGGGCGCGCGCCCGCTGGATCTGTCCCAAGCTCCCGGCATCCGTTTTCCCCAGGATTTTCGACGGCGCGAAGCGGCCTTGGGCCATTTCGACCCGGTGCTACTATACGGCCCCGATTCCCGACCCGGCCCCACGATGAAGCCATTCCTGGCCTGTGCGTTCGCCTGCTTCCTGTTGCTCGGATGCAAGGAGAAGATCGACCCGT
>DASWQG010000039.1:0-1753 GCA_036403775.1 Luteimonas sp. | reverse complement strand
GGGCGGGGTCGCCTGATGGTCGCACTCGTCTGTCGACGGGCGGTGGCGGCGGCGGGGGCGGCACCGGCGGCGCGGGCGGGGCGGGCATCGCGTGTGGCGTGGGCAATGCCGGGGGCGGGGGCGGCGCGGGGGGCGCCGGCGGGACGGGGAAGCGCATGGGCTCGGGCACTGAGATCATCGCCGTGCCCGCGCCGCGATTGCGCAGGTAGCCGATCTCGACCTTGTCGCCGGTCTTGCGCCCGCGCAGCGCGTCCATGACCTCGCGCGGCGACGACACCGGCTTGCCGTCCACGCGCTGGATCACGTCGCCGGCGCGCAGCCCCTTCAGTTCCGGTCCGGCGCTGAGGACCAGCACGCCGTCGTCGGTACCGAAGTAGCCGCCCAGGTCCTGGTCGAGGCTGGCGAGGTTCAGTCCGTTCCATCGGAACGCCTCGGCCAGCACCGGGAAGGCGCAGGGCTGCTCCGCGCAATCCCCCAGGTGCAACACTTCGGCGCGGATCTTCGGCGCCAGCGCCGCCATGCGCTCGGCGTCGGCGCGCGCGGCCAGTGCGTCGCTGCGCAGCTTCGGCAGCTGTGCGCGGGCGGCCTTGGCGTGGGCACGGGCGACTTCCATCTCGGCGCGGACCTTGGCCATGTCCGGCATCGCGATCGGCGCGGTGTCGAAGAACATCACCCGGTCGCCCACCCTCGGTTCGAGCGCGACGGTGGCTTCCTTCCCGTTGCGCAGGTAGCGCAGCCGCACCTTGGAGCCTTCCTTGTGGCGGCCGATCGCCTCGCGCGCGGCTTCCAGGCGCGCGTCGGCGTCGCTGCCGGCCAGCGGCTTGCCGTCGATCGCGATGATGCGGTCGCCCCCGGCCAGGCCGGCCTCGGCGGCGGCGCCGCCCGGCGGGACGCCGGCGATGCGCACGCCGCCCTCCTGCGAGGGCGACAGCACCACGCCGATCACCGGCTTGCGGAACAGGTCGCGTTCGAGCTTGATGACGTTCGCCTCGGCGCCGTAGCGCTGGGCGAGTTCGGCGTAGCGCTGCGCGGCCGCGTCGAGTTGCGCGCGCGCGGCCTCCAGTTCCTGCTGCTGCGCGGCGCGCGGCGCCCCCGGCGTGTCCTGCGCGAGCGAGGTGCCCGCGACGGCGAATCCCAGCGCGGTGGCGAGGGCGGTCGTTCGGAAGTTGCGGTGTTTCATGGTGGGTCCTCGTGCGATACCGGAGTCGGGGGAAGGTCAGTCGACGCTGACCAGCAGGGCGTCGGAATACCCCTGCGTGGCCAGCAGCCGCTGGGTGCTGACGAACCCGGCGGCCTGTTGCAGTGCGTCCACGCGGGCCTGCCAGAGCGACTCGCGCCCAGCGGCATCCAGTTCGGGATCCGCGAGCGCCGCGTCGATGCCGGCGACCTGGGCGTCGAAGGCATCGGCGAGCAGCACCGCGCCGGCGCCGCCGACGCGCTCGTCGCGGGCGACGGCGAGGAGGGCCTCGAGACGGGCCGATTCCTGCTGCAGTCGGGCGACGCGGATCGGATTGGGCTCGGCCGGGGTGGCAATCCGCTGCGGCTCCTGCCTTGCGGGCGCCGTGGACGTTGCGACACGCGTCGCCACGGCGGTCGTGGGAGCGGCGGAAGTCGTGACCGGGGTCGCCAACCCCTTCATGGGGTCGGGTGATGCCCCAAGAAGCGCCGCCTTCTCCCCTGTGGGAGGGGCGGATGCCGCGACCGGCGTTGCTTCGGCAGTGGCGCCGCGCGGTGCTCCCGCATCGGGGTTCGC
>DASWQG010000038.1:0-6686 GCA_036403775.1 Luteimonas sp. | reverse complement strand
AGATCGGCGGCATCCCCGACAAGGATCACTAGCGCCGGGGCCGGTGGCCCGTGTCGGCTTGCTCCTGAAATGCCATTAGCCTATCCTTTCATCTGAAAGGAGGTGTCCGCCATGTCCGTCCGCCCGCCCCTCCGCGCCGCGGCGCCGGCGCCCGATCCGGCCGCCGTGCTCTCCAAGGCCGTGCTGCGCGCGGCCGACCTGCTGGCGCTGCCGCAGGCCACCCTCGCCCGCATCCTCGGCCTGAGCGCCGCCAGCGTCACCCGCCTGCGCCAGGGCAAGCTGCAGCTGGCCCCGGACAGCAAGGCCGGTGAACTCGGCCTGCTGCTGGTGCGCCTGTTCCGCTCCCTGCAGTCCATCGTCGGCAGCAACGAGGCCTCGCGCGCCTGGCTGTCGTCGCCGAACCTGGGGCTCAACGGCGCCCCGCGCGAGCTGATCGTGACGCCGCAGGGCCTGGTGCATGTCGTCGACTACCTGGACGCCCACCGCGCTCGCGGCTAGCGCGGCGCCCTGGGCCGGCGATGCCTGGCGCGTGGTCGAGGCGCAACACGCCGCGGCGACGCTGCAACTGGTGGACACCGCCGCGGAGCAGGCGCTGCTCGAGGACCTGCTGGAGCAGGCCAAGCCACCGCTGCCCGCCGCGGCCCGCGGCCTGCACTACCTGCTGGCGACGCCGTTCCGCTACCCGCCGCTGCCGCGCGGGGCGCGCTTCCGCGCCGCCGGCGAGCCCGGCGTGTTCTATGGCGCGGACCAGCTGGTGACGGCCTGCGCGGAACTCGGCTACTGGCGCTGGCGCTTCCTGCGCGACGCGCCCGCGCTGCAGCGCATCGACGCGGTCGCGCACACCGCCTTCCGCGCCGCGATCAAGGTCGCCAGCGCGATCGACCTGCGCGCGCCGCCGCTGGCGCGCGACCGCAAGCGCTGGACCGACCCCGAGCGCTACGACGCCACCCAGGCGCTGGCGCGCACCGCGCGCGACGCCGGCATCGCCGTGATCCGCTACGCCTCGGTGCGCGATCCCGCGCACGGCGGCTGCACGGCGCTGCTCACGCCCGCGGGCTTCGCCTCGAAATCACCCCGGGGCGCGCCCCAGACCTGGTGGCTCGGCGTCCAGCCCGACCGCGTGCTGTGGCTGCGCGGGACGCAACGGCACGAGTTCAGGTTTGCCTGAGGCCGAGCCCGGGTCGGCCTACAGGAACGATTCCGCGACGACCTCGGGTTCGGGCTGGCTGAAGTGCTCCTGCAGGTACTTCTCGCCTTCGTCGCAGAACAGGGTGACGACGGTGCGCAGTGCGGGGTGCTGTTCGCGCACGCGCCGCGCGGCCACCAGGTGCGCGCCGGAACTCGGGCCGCACAGCAGCCCGTGCGTGCGCGCCAGCCGCCGCATCTCCGCGATCGCGTCCTCGCTGGACACCGACAGCGTCTCGTCCACCAGCGACGCGTTGCGGGCGAAGATGCCGGGCACGAAGCCGTCGGAGATGCCCTCGATCTCGTGGGTGCTGACCTCGCCGCAGAGGATGGTCTGCGACTCCGAAGGCTCCATCGCGAACAGCCGCACCCGCGGGTTGGCCTTGCGGAAGGCCTGGCCGACGCCGATCAGCGTGCCGCCGGTGCCCACGCCCATCACCAGCGCGTCCGGCAGGCGGTCGCCGAGCTGCGCGAGGATCTCGGGGCCGAGGATCTCGCGGTTCTCCTCGATGTTCCACTCCGAATCGAACTGCCGCGGCGCGAAATAGCCGGGCTGCGCCCCGAGGCGTCGCGCCTCCTCGAGCGCGGCATTGACGTGGAAGTGGCCGACGAACTTCACCTGCGCGCCGTACGCGCGCGAGATCGCCACGCGCTCGTTGGACAGGCCCTCGGGCATCACCACCAGCATGCGGTAGCCCTTCACCGCCGCGACCATGGACAACGCGTTGCCGGTGTTGCCGCTGGTCGCCTCGACGATCGTGTCGCCCGGCTTCAGCAAGCCCTCGCGCTCGGCCTTCTCGACCATGTACCAGGCGATGCGCGCCTTGATCGAGCCGGACGGGTTCATGAATTCGAGCTTGGCGAACACGCCGTCGATCTCGATCAGCGGGGTGTCGCCGATCGCGTCCAGGATGTTGCGGGAAATGCCGGGATACCGGACCGGGCGCACGGCGCTACTGCACCTTGTCCGGGCCGAGGGTCCAGCTCGGCGGATCGCTGGCCGGGAAGCTCTGCTCGCTTTCCAGGTCGACCAGCGTGTCCTCGTCGTGCGGCGGCTCGGGCCAGCGCTTGCGTTCGGTGGGGTTGGGCACGAACGCCGGGGTGGGTTGCTGCGGTTTCATCGGTATCTCCTGCCGCGCGACGCGGCTGCCCTCCCTTCATACCCCGGTGCGCGTCAAGGCTCCAGCGATATCCCGCCCCGGCGTGACATGGATCAATCGAGCAGCGGCTCGAGCGAGGTCCAGACGTGGTCGAGCAGTCGTGGCTGCGCCGCGGCGGTCGGGTGCAGGTTGTCGTCCTGGAAGCTGGCGCGGTCCGCCGCCACCGGCTCCAGCAGGAACGGCAGCAGCGCCACGCCTTCGGCCTCGGCCACCGCGCGGTAGTTGGCGGCGAAGCCCTCGGTGTAGCGTTTGCCGAGGTTCGGCGGCATGCGCATGCCCACCAGCAGCACCTTCGCCCCGGCGCGCCTGGAGGCCTGGACCATGCGTTGCAGGTTGTCGCGGCTCTGCGCCAGCGGCAGCCCGCGCAGGCCGTCGTTGGCGCCGAGCTCGATCACCACCACGTCCGGCTCCACGCGCTGCAACACCTGCGCGATGCGCGACACGCCGCCGGCGGTCGTTTCGCCGCTGATGCTGGCGTTGGCCACGGTCCAGCCGGGCTTGCGCGCGGCCAGGCGCTTGTCCAGCAGGGCCACCCAGCCCTGCGAGGCGGGCATGCCGTAGCCGGCCGACAGCGAATCGCCATAGACGAGCACCGTGCGCTGCGCCGCGGCCTTCGCCGGCGGGGTCGCCCAGGCCTGCGGCAGGGCCACGGCCAGGCACAGCACGAGCCAGGCCCAGCCTTTGGCCCATTGCGCCCGGCGACCGGCTCCCGCATATCTGTCTGCGACCATTGCGTACTCCACCCTGCCGTTCCCGGCGATTCCAGAGGATTCCATCTTGACCGACGCAGGCCGAGCCATGGCTGAAGGCGTGCCGCACCAGGCCCATCGCGACCCGTCGACGGCCGCCGGCCACGGGCCGGCATTGCGGGTGTCCGGGCTGGGGAAACGGGTGCGCCTGCCCGACGGCGAGCTGGTCATCCTCGAGGACGTGGGCTTCGACATCGCCCGCGGCGAAACGGTGGCCATCGTCGGCGCCTCGGGCTCGGGCAAGAGCACGCTGCTGTCGCTGATGGCAGGCCTGGACCTGCCCAGCGACGGCCGCGTCGAGCTCGATGGCGCGCCGCTGTCCACGCTGGACGAGGACGGTCGCGCGCGGATCCGCGGCGAGAAGGTCGGCTTCGTGTTCCAGAGCTTCCAGCTGCTGCCGTCGCTCACCGCGCTCGAGAACGTGATGCTGCCGCTGGAACTGCGCGGCGACCGCGACGCCGAGGGCCCGGCGCGCGCGATCCTCGGCAAGGTCGGCCTCGGCCAGCGCCTGGGCCACTACCCGCGGCAGCTGTCCGGCGGCGAGCAGCAGCGCGTGGCGCTGGCCCGCGCCTTCGTCACCGCGCCCTCGCTGCTGTTCGCGGACGAGCCCACCGGCAACCTCGACACCCACACCGGCGAGGCGATCATCGAACTGCTGTTCGCGCTCAACCACGACGCGGGCACGACGCTGGTGCTGGTGACCCACGACGAACACCTGGCCGCGCGCTGCTCGCGCCTGCTGCGGCTGGACAGCGGCCGCCTGGTCGCCGACGAGGCGCGCGCGGCATGAACCTGCCCGGCCTCGCCTGGCGCCAGCTGCGCCGCGACCTCGGCTCCGGCGACGTGCGCATCCTGCTCGCGGCGCTGGTGCTGGCGGTGCTGGCGATCACCGCGGTCGGCTTCGTCACCGATCGCGCGGCGCGCGCGCTGGCGCTGCAGGCGAACCAGTTGCTGGGCGGCGACGCCGTGGTCCGCGCCGACGAACCCATCACCGGCGCCATCCGCGACGCGGCCGCCGCCCCGGAGCTGCGTAGCACCGAGACCATCGAGCTGGGCACCATGGTCTCGGTCGGCGACGACCAGGACCCGCGCATGCAGCTGGGCGAGCTGCACGCGCTGGGCCGCGGCTATCCGCTGCGCGGCGAGTTCCTGCTGGCGGCGGCCGACGGCGGCGAATTCGCGGCCGGCGGCATCCCCGAGACCGGCACCGCCTGGCTCAGCCGCGCCGGCGCGGACACCCTCGGCGCGCGCATCGGCGACACGCTGGGCATCGGCGAATCGCGCCTGCGCCTGGCGGCGCTGGTGGCGCAGGAGCCCGATGCCGCGCTCGACTACTTCGACGTCGCGCCCAAGGTCTACATCAACCTCGCCGACTTGTCGGCGACGGGCCTGGTGCAGGAAGGCAGCCGCGTCGGCTACCGGCTGATCGTCGCCGGCGATGCCGACGCCGTGCAGCGCTTCACCGATACCGCGCGCCCCAGCCTCGCCCGCGGACAGCGCCTGGAAACCGTGCGCGACGCGCGGCCCGAGGTGCGCTCGGCGCTGGACCGCGCGGGCCGCTTCCTCGGCCTCGCCGCGCTGGTCTCGGTGGTGCTGGCGGCGGTCGCGGTGGCGATGGCGGCGCGCCGGCACAGCGAGCGCCACCTGTCCGGCACCGCGGTGATGCGCTGCCTCGGCGCGACCCAGCGCACGCTGGTCTCCGTGCACGTCGGCGAACTGGTGCTGCTGGCGCTGATCGGCAGCGGCCTGGGCGTGGCGATCGCGTTCGTCCTGCAGTGGGCGATCGGCGCCTGGCTCGCCAGCCGTCTCGGCATCGACATTCCGGCCGCGAGCATGCTCCCCGCGTTGCAAGGGCTCGGCGTGGGCCTGCTGGTGCTGCTCGCGTTCGGCGCGCCGCCGGTGCTGGCCTTGCGCCGCGTGCCCGCGCTGCGCGTGCTGCGCCGCGACCTCGACCGCACCGAACCCAGTGCGTGGGCGGTCGTGCTGGTCGGCCTCGGCGGCCTCGCCGCGCTGCTGTGGTGGCAGGCGGGTTCGGCCACCCTCGCCTTCGCGCTGCTGGCCGGCCTGCTGGCGACCTTCGCCGCGCTGGCGCTGCTGGCCTGGCTGCTGATCCTGGGGGTCCGCGCGATGCGGGCGCGCCTGCGCGGCAGCCTGCGCTACGGGCTCGCCAACGTCAGCCGGCGCCCGGCCACCAGTATCGCCCAGGTCTCGGCGCTCGGGCTGGGCCTGATGGCGCTGCTGCTGCTCACCTTCGTCCGCACCGACCTGCTGGATCGCTGGCAGCTCGCGCTGTCGGACACGGCGCCGAACCGCTTCATCATCAACGTGCAGGACGACCAGGTGGACGCGGTGCGCGCGCACCTCGCGGCCGCGGGCATCGGCGCACCGACCTTGTTCCCGATGGTCCGCGCGCGCCTGGTCGAGGTGAACGGCCGCGCGGTGACCGGCGAGGACTACGCCGCGCAGGGTCAGCGCGCGCGGCGCCTGGCCGAGCGCGAGTTCAACCTGTCGGTGGCGGCGTCGCTGCGCGAGGACAACAAGGTCGTCGCCGGCACCTTCTGGAACGACCGCGTCCCGGCGTCGCCGGAACTGTCGGTGGAGGAGGAATTCGCGGCGACGCTGGGCTGGAAGTTGGGCGACACGATCGCCTTCGACATCGCCGGGCAGCGCTTCGAGGCCACCATCACCAGCCTGCGCACGGTCGAATGGGAAAGCTTCCGCCCGAACTTCTTCGTGATCGCCTCGCCGGGCGCGCTCGACGGCTATCCCGCCAGCCACATCACCGCGGTCACCGTTCCGGAGGGCGATACGCGCTTCACAGGCGTACTGGTGCGCGCGTTCCCGAACCTCACGGTGATCGACGTCGGTGCCGTGCTGGACCAGGTCCGCGAAACCGCCGACCAGGTGTCCACCGTGGTCGAGGTCGTGTTCTGGTTCTCGCTCGCCGCGGGCCTGCTGGTCCTGATGGCGGCGGTGAGCGCCAGCCAGGACGAGCGGCTGCTGGAAGGCGCGGTGATGCGCGTGCTCGGCGGCAACCGCCGGCAGCTGCGGCTGGCGCAGGCCTCCGAATTCGCGGCGATCGGCATGCTCTCCGGCCTGACCGCGGCGATCGCCGCCTCGATCCTCGCCGGCGTGCTCGCCACCGAGGTGTTCGACCTGCCCTGGAGCGCGGACTGGGGCATGGCCGCGGCCGGCGCGGCGCTGGGCATGGCCGCGGCGCTGCTGGCCGGCCTGTTCGCGACGCGCAAGGTGCTCGACGCGCCGCCCTCGGTGACGCTGCGCGAACTCGACAACTAGCCGGCGGGGCAATCGTCCTTGCGCATCGTGTAGGCGATGGCGACGATCCGCCACCCGTCCGCGCCGTGCGCCAGCGTTACGCTGTTGGTACCGCAGTGCGAGAACGTGCCGCCATGGTGGAAGTCGTAGGGCCCCCAGACGTGCGCCAGCGGTCCGTCCACGCGCACCTCGGCGTCCCAGCTGCGTTCCTGCCAGCTCGCCTCGTCCTTGCCGAGCGCCTCGATGAAGCCGTCGTCCTGGCCGACATGGAGGCTGCCGTCCGGCCGCACGACCAGCAGCTGCGCGCCGGGCGCGA
>DASWQG010000037.1:0-2191 GCA_036403775.1 Luteimonas sp. | reverse complement strand
ACCACAATCTCGACACCGCGCCGGAGTTCTACGGCGAGGTGATCCACACGCGCGAATACCAGGACCGGCTCGACACGCTGTCGCACGTGCGCGACGTCGGCATGAAGACCTGCTGCGGCGGCATCGTCGGCATGGGCGAATCGCGCGAGCAGCGCGCCGGCCTGCTGCAGGCGCTGGCGACGCTGCCGGCGCACCCGGATTCGGTGCCGATCAACCGCCTGGTGCAGGTCGCCGGCACGCCGCTAGCCGGCACCGCCGAGCTCGATCCGTTCGAGTTCGTGCGCACCATTGCGGTCGCCCGCATCCTGATGCCGAAGTCCATGGTCCGGCTGTCGGCCGGGCGCGAGCAGATGTCCGACGAGCTGCAGGCGCTGTGCTTCGCCGCCGGCGCCAACTCGATCTTCTACGGCGAGAAGCTGCTGACCACGGGCAACCCCGACACCGAGCGCGACCTCGCGCTGTTCCGCCGGCTGGGCCTGGTGCCGATGCAGGTGGCCGTGGACGCGGCCGACCATGACCACCCGGGCACGGTCCATGCGACCATCACCGACGTCCCCGCCGCCGCCGTCGCCTGACATGACCCGTCCCCGCCTGCAGGACCGCATCGACGCCGCGCGCCTGCAGCGCGACGCCCACGGCCGGCGCCGCGTGCGCCGGGTGGTCGCGCGACGCGATGGCGTCGGTTGCGAGGTGGACGGGCGCTGGCTGATCGACTTCTGCGGCAACGACTACCTCGGCCTGGCCCAGCACTTCGCCGTGGTCGACGCGCTGCAGGACGCGGCGGCGCGGCACGGCGCCAGCGGCATCGCCTCGCACCTGGTCTGCGGCCATCACGCCGCGCACGAGGCGCTGGAGCAGGAACTGGCGCAATGGCTCGGCTACGAGCGCGCGCTGCTGTTCAACAGCGGCTTCGCCGCCAACCTCGCGGTGGTGCAGTCGCTGCTCGGCGATGGCGACGTCTGCGTGCAGGACCGCCTCAACCACGCCAGCCTGGTGGACGCCGCGCGCCTGGCCGGTTGCCGCCTGCGCCGCTACCCGCACGGCGATGCCGAGGGCGCGATCCGGCAACTGCGCGCGCTGCCGGAAGGCGCGGCGATGATCGCCACCGACGGCGTCTTCAGCATGGACGGCGATATCGCGCCCTTGCGCACGCTGGCGCTGGTCGCGCGCGCGCAGCACGCGACGCTGTACGTGGACGACGCCCACGGCGTCGGCGTGCTCGGCCCCGAGGGCCGCGGCAGCGTCGCCGCGGAACGGCTGGACGCCTCGCAGGTGCCGCTGCAGCTCGCCACCCTGGGCAAGGCGCTCGGCGGCCATGGCGCGGCGGTGCTCGGCGACGCCGCGCACATCCAGCACCTGGCCGAAACCGCGCGTCCCTACCTCTACACCACGGCGATGCCGCCGGCGCTCGCCGCTGCGTCGCTGGCCGCGGTGCGCTTGGCCCGGCGCGAGCAATGGCGCCGCGACAAGCTGCAGGAATCGATCGCGCATTTCCGCGCCGGCGCGCAGCAGCGCGGGCTGCCGCTGATGCCGTCGGACACGCCGATCCAGCCGCTGTTGTGCGGCGACGACCGTAGCGCCACCGCGATGGCGGCGATGCTCGAGGACCGCGGCTTCTGGGTGGCGGCGATCCGTCCGCCGACCGTGCCCGAGGGCGGCGCGCGGCTGCGCATCACCCTGGGCGCGGGCCACGACCGGCTGCAGATCGACGCGTTGCTGCACGTGCTGGAACAGGCCCGGGACCGGGCCCTCGCCGGCACCGCCGCGCGGCCCGCCGCCGAACCGGCATGACCACTGCGCCGCTGGAACGCCGGCGCGCGCTGGCGGCGATCGCGCTCGCGCTGGCGTCGGCGCTGTTCTTCACCCAGACCTACGTGCTCAACCGCGCGGTCGCCAGCGAGGGCGGGCACTGGGCGTGGACCGCGTCGCTGCGCTACCTGATCACCCTGCCGCTGCTGTTGCCGCTGATGCCCTGGCAGGGCGGCACCGCGCCGGTGCTGCGCGCGCTGCGCGCGCACCCGAAGGCGTGGCTGGCGTGTTCCGCGATCGGCTTCGTCGTGTTCTACCTGCTGCTGTCCTGGGCTGCCGGCAGCGGCCCGTCGTGGCTGGTCGCGGGCTCGTTCCAGTTCACCGTGGTCGCCGGGATGCTGTGCGCGCCGCTGCTGTACCGCGATGCGCGGCGCCGCGTGCC
>DASWQG010000036.1:0-3534 GCA_036403775.1 Luteimonas sp. | reverse complement strand
TGTGACCGAGCATAATGGTGCCGTGACCTTCGTCCACCGCTGCCTCAAGGATATGTGATGGGGTTCGCACTCGGAAACCGCCCTTGAACGCCATCATCACAAGCCTGAACGGGCGCCGCTCGGTCCCCTCCCGGCAGCTCGCAGACCCCGCCCCCGACCACGACACCCTGCTGCGCATGCTGGCCGCGGCCGTGCGCGTGCCGGACCACGGCAAGCGCGCACCCTGGCGCTTCGTGCGCATCACCGGGGAGGCGCGCGCCGCCCTGGGCGAAGCGCTGGTGGCGCGCGCGCTGGAACGCGACCCGGAAGCGGGCGAGGCCGCGCTCGAGAAGGATCGCAACCGGTTCCAGTCGCCGCTGGTGGTGGTCGTCGTCGCCCGCCTCGGGCCGGACGAGAAGATCCCGGAGGCCGAGCGCTTCGCCTCGGCCTGCTGCGTCTGCTTCGCCCTGCTGCAGGCGGCGCAGGGCTTCGGCTTCGGCGCGCAATGGCTGACCGGCTGGCCCGCTTACGATCCCGTCGTGCAGCGCCTGCTCGGCCTGTCCGCGGACGAGCGGATCGCGGGCTTCATCCACATCGGCACGGCGAAGATGCAGCCACGCGAGCGCGAGCGCCCGGATCCCGCGGCCCTCCTCCAGGACTGGACACCCGCATGAACCGTGGTAGCGGCGCACAACCGACCCTCTACCTGGTGGACGCCAGCCTGTACGTCTTCCGTGCCTGGCACTCGATGCCGGACGAGTTCCAGGACGCCGACGGCTGGCCGACCAACGCCGTCCACGGCTTCGCCCGTTTCCTGCTGGAGCTGCTGGAGCGCGCGCGCCCGCAGCACATCGCGGTCGCCTTCGACGAGGCGCTGGACAGCTGTTTCCGCAACGCGCTGTATCCGGCCTACAAGGCCAACCGCGATCCCGCGCCGGAAGCGCTGAAGCGCCAGTTCGGCCACTGCAAGGCGCTGTGCATGGCGCTCGGGCTGGAGGTGCTGGCGCACGGCCAGTACGAGGCCGACGACCTCATCGGCAGCGCCCTGCGCCACGCGCGCATGCATGGCCACCGCGGCGTGATCGTGTCGGCGGACAAGGACCTGTCGCAACTGCTCGAGGCCGGCGACGAGCAGTGGGATTTCGCCCGCGGCCAGCGCTGGGGCGCCGACGGCGTGCACGCGCGCCATGGCGTGCATGCCCACCAGGTCGCCGACTACCTCGCGCTGTGCGGCGACGCCGTGGACAACATCCCGGGCGTGCCCGGCATCGGCGCGAAGACCGCGGCGGTGCTGCTGGCGCATTTCGGCAGCCTCGACGCCCTGCTAGAGCGCATCGACGAGGTCGCTTTCCTGCGCTTCCGCGGCGCCGCGGCCGCGGCGGCGAAGCTGCGCCTGCACCGCGAGCAGGCGCTGCTCTGCCGCAAGCTGACGACGATCGCGTGCGACGCGCCGCTGGGCCACGACCAGCAGTTCGCCCGGCGCGATCCCGACGCCGACGGCCTGCGCGAACTGTGCGACGCGCTGCGCTTCGGACCGATGACGCGCCGCCGCCTGCACGAGGCCGCCGGCGTCGAGTTCGCGCCCGCATGAGCGCGTCGCTGCCGCCGCCGGAGACGATGTGCGAGGGCAAGTGGCTGCGCCTGGTGCGGCGCGGCCGCTGGGAATACGCCGAACGCACCCACGCCGACGGCATGGCGGTCATCATCATTGCCGCCACCCCGGACGACCGCGTCCTGTTCGTCGAGCAAAGCCGCATCCCGCTGGGCGGCAAGACCATCGAGATGCCCGCCGGCCTCGTCGGCGACCAGGCCGGCGAAGACACGCTCGAGGACGCCGCGCGCCGCGAACTGGTCGAGGAAACCGGGTGGAGCGCCGGGCGCGTCGAGGTGCTGCTGGTCGGCCCGACTTCCTCGGGCATGAGCAACGAGCGCATCGCCTTCGTCCGCGCCACCGGCCTGAGGCGCGTCGGCCCGGGCGGCGGCGACAGTACCGAGGACATCATCGTGCACGAGGTCCCGCGCGCCGACGCGCCGGCGTGGTTGATGCGCAAGCGCAGCGAAGGCTACGAACTCGACCTCAAGCTGTGGGCGGGACTGTGGATGCTGGAGCGCAATCCCGACGGGACCCCGATCGACGGCTAGCCGCGGCCCGGCTCAGGGCGACGACGCGAACCTGTCGGTCGCCTCCACCAGCGCGTGCACGTGCTCGGCCTCGAACGCGGAGTGGCCGGAGCCCGGGTTGATCACGAGCTCCGCCTTCGGCCAGGCCTTGTGCAGGTCCCAGGCATTCTGCACCGGGCAGACCACGTCGTAGCGGCCGTGCACGATCACGCCCGGGATGTCGGCGATCCGGTGCGCGTCGCGCAGCAGCTGGTCGTCGACCTCGAAGAAGCCGCCGTTGACGAAGTAGTGGTTCTCGATGCGGGCGAAGGCGAGCGCGAACGCGGGATCCTCGTGCCCGGCGACGAAGGCCGGGTCCACGTACAGGAAGCTGGTGGCGCCTTCCCACACGCTCCACGCGCGCGCGGCGGCCAGCCGCGTCGCCTCGTCCTCCGAGGTCAGCCTGCGATGGAACGCGCTGATCAGGTCGTGCCGCTCCACTTCCGGGATCGCGGCCAGGTACTGCTCCCAGGCCTCCGGGAACAGGCGCGAGGCGCCCTCCTGGTAGAACCACTCCAGTTCCCAGCGACGCAGCATGAAGATGCCGCGCAGCACCAGTTCGGCCACGCGTTCCGGGTGGGTTTCCGCGTAGGCCAGCGCCAGGGTCGAGCCCCAGCTGCCGCCGAACACCTGCCAGCGGTCGACGCCGAGCTTCGACCGCAGCGCCTCGATGTCGGCGACGAGGTGCCAGGTGGTGTTGTCCACCAGGTCCGCGTGCGGCGTGGAGCGCCCGCTGCCGCGCTGGTCGAACAGGATGATCCGGTACTTGGCCGGGTCGTGGAAGCGGCGCATCTTCGCGCTGCAGCCGCCACCGGGACCGCCGTGCAGCAGCACGACCGGCTTGCCGTCGGGATTGCCGCACTGCTCGTAGTAGAGCTTGTGGCGGGCGTCGACCTCGAGGATGCCGGTGTCGTAGGGCTCGATCTCGGGATACAGCGTGCGCATGCGTGGGCGGCTCCAGGTGGTGCTCAGGCCATTGTAGGCCAGCGCCCCAGGCTGGTCCGCTCGCGATCCTCGAGGTCGAGCGCCGTGGCGACGTCGGTGAACCCGGCCGCCTGCAGCAGCGCGCGCACCGCGCCGCCCTGATCGAAGCCGTGCTCGAGCAGCAGCCAGCCGCCGGGCAAGAGGTGCGCGGGCGCCGCGCGCACGATCGCGCGCAGGTCGTCGAGGCCGTCGGCGCCGGACGCCAGCGCCGCGGGCGGTTCGAAACGCAGGTCGCCGCGCGCCAGGTGCGGATCGCCGTGCGCGACATACGGCGGGTTGCTCGCGACCAGGTCGAAGCGTTCCCCCGCCAGCGGCTCGAACCAGCTGCCCTGGTGGAACACGACGTTGCCGGCGCCCAGCACGGTAGCATTGCGTTGCGCGACCGCCAGCGCCGCGGCGCTGGCCTCGGTG
>DASWQG010000035.1:0-4546 GCA_036403775.1 Luteimonas sp. | reverse complement strand
CCCCTCGATCGGCGGCGCGTCCTTCGCCATCAGCGGCGCCACCTGCATGACGCCCGCGACGGGCGCCCGCAGCCGGTGGCCGCCGACGCTGAACTCGAAGCCGTCGCACCGCGGCATGTCCAGCTTCTTGCCGGTCATGGTGAAGCCGCCCAGCCCGCCCCACGGCGTGCAACCCGCTGCCGCGGCGAACTCGGGCGACACCACGGTATGCCCGGCCGCCGTGTCGAAGGCCATCAGCCCCGGCGTTCCATTGGCCTCGACATGCACGGCCACGGAGCGCCGATAGGGTTCGAGTGCGAGGATCGCGGCGGGCGCGGCATCGGCGACGGCCGGCGCCGCGGTGGCGGGCACCTGGAAGGCGCCCAGGGCGAGCAGCCCGGACAGGGGGAGGAACAGGCGCATGCGCGGTGGCCTTGGCGGGGGAACCGGGCGTCAGGTTCGGCCCAAGCCCACCCGCTCGCCACTGGCATTGGTCATTGCAACCATCCGCGCCCGTGCGTCATCAACGCTTGGGCGACAGCATCGTCCCGCGGCAGTGCTTCGACCCGCAATGGCAGGCCCAGATCTTCTTCAGGCGCACGGTGTGCGGCTCGTCGAGGACGATGCCGTAGTCGTAGGTCAGTTCCTCGCCCGGCTTGATCGCCCGCTTCGCCTCGATGAAGACCCTCGACTTCTTCGGGTCGTCCTCGTTCTCCTCCAGCACCGCCTCGCAGTTGGGGTCGCAGCTGAAGTTGATCCAGCGGGCGCTGTTGCCGCCATGGTTGGCGTCGATCACCCAGTCGTCGTCCAGCGTGAACAGGAAGGTGTGGCCGCTTTCGACGTCGCCGCTGGCATCGGCGTCCACTTCCTCGTGTGTGCGGCGCTGGCCCTTGTACTCGATGATCCGCTCGCCCTTGCGGATGGGCTGCAGGGCGAACACGCCGTTGCCGTGGATGGCGGACTTGCGGGCGACAATCTTGCGGGGCATGCCAGGGGGTTTCCGTGCTGCGACGTGGGTCAAAGAGGGCCATTGTCGCCCGAAGCGTCGTGAAGCCGCCATGGCGTGTCCGCCTGCGGGGGCGATTGGCGTTGCAAGGACGTCCCGAACGAGGAATCCGACCATGATGCAGCGCACGATCCGAAGCCTGGCCGGCGGCTTGTCGCTGGCCGTCCTTGCCGCCTGCGGGCGGGCGCCTGAAGCGGCGGAAATGTCGCCGGAACCGACGCCGGCGATCGGCGCGGTCGACGATGCCGCCCTGCTCGAGCGCGGCAGGTACCTCACCGTCACCAGCGGCTGCAACGACTGCCATTCGCCGGGGTACGCGGAATCCGGCGGCACCACCCCGGAAGCGGAGTGGCTGGTCGGCTCGCCGCTCGGCTGGTCCGGGCCCTGGGGCACGACCTACCCGGCCAACCTGCGGCTGAAGGCCGGGGAGATGGACGAGGCGGCCTGGCTCGACTACACCGCCACGCTGCACACGCGGCCGCCGATGCCCGACTTCGCCGTGCGCGCGATGACCCCGGACGATCGCAGGGCGCTGTACCGCTTCATCCGCTCCCTCGGTCCCGGCGGGGAACCGGCGCCCGCCTACCTGCCCCCGGGCGAGCAGCCGCCGTTGCCGTTCGTGCAGTGGCACCTGCCGGCACCGCCACCGGGGACGCCGGCCGCCGGGTAAGCGCCCGCCCGCGCCCCGCTTGGCCCGGGGCCTTCGAAATCGTACAATTTCGGTACGATTAGGAGGCCCCCGCCTTGCTTCGCGTCACCAAGCTCACCGACTACGCCACCGTCGTCCTGACCGTGCTCGCCGCGCGGCCGGGCGACCTGCTGAGCGCGGCGGAGCTGGCCGAACAGTCGGGCCTGGAGATCCCGACCGTGGCCAAGGTGCTGCGGCCGCTGTCGCAGGCGGGCCTGGTCGCGGGCTTCCGGGGCGCCGGCGGCGGCTACCGTCGCGCGCGCGAGCCCGCGGCCATCAGCCTGGTCGAGATCGTCGAGGCGATGGAAGGCCCGCTGGGCATGACCGAGTGCAGCGTGCACCCGGGCACCTGCGGCCTGGAGCGGTCGTGCGGCGTTCGCGCCAACTGGCGCCGGATCAACGACGTGGTCGCCGACGCGCTGCGCGAGGTCACCCTCGCGCAGATGCAGGCGCCGCCTCGGCCGGCGCGCAAATCCATCGCCGCACGCCTCGCGCCGGCGTGAGGCCAACCATGGGCAGTGCAGTGGAAAACCAGGAAATCCTCCAGCAACTGGGCCGTCGCTACGACGCCGGCTTCATCACCGACATCGAGTCGGATTCGCTCCCGCCGGGCCTGTCGGAGGACATCGTCCGTGCGCTGTCGGCGAAGAAGGGCGAGCCGGAATGGATGACGCAGTGGCGGCTGGCCGCGTACCGGCACTGGCAGACGATGCCGGCGCCGCAGTGGGCGAAGCTGTCCATCGGCCCGATCGACTTCCAGGCGATCAGCTACTACTCCGCGCCGAAGGGCCCGAAATACAAGTCGCTGGACGACGTGCCCAAGGAACTGCTCGATACCTACGACAAGCTCGGCGTGCCGCTGCACGAGCGCGCCAAGCTGGCGGGCGTGGCGGTGGACGCGGTGTTCGACTCGGTCTCGGTCGGCACCACCTTCCGCAAGGAGCTCGCCGACAAGGGGATCATCTTCTGCTCGATGTCCGAGGCCATCAGGGAATACCCGGAACTGGTGAAGCGGTACCTGGGCAGCGTGGTGCCGGTGGGCGACAACTACTTCGCGGCGCTGAACTCGGCGGTGTTCTCCGACGGCTCGTTCGTGTTCATCCCCGAGGGCGTCCGCTGCCCCATGGAACTGAGCACCTACTTCCGCATCAACGCCGGCCACACCGGCCAGTTCGAGCGCACCCTGATCATCTGCGAGGACCGCGCCGAGGTCTCCTACCTCGAGGGCTGCACGGCGCCGATGCGGGACGAGAACCAGCTGCACGCCGCGGTGGTCGAGCTGGTGGCGCTGGAGGACGCGAAGATCAAGTACTCCACCGTGCAGAACTGGTATCCCGGCGACGAGAACGGCGTCGGCGGCATCTACAACTTCGTCACCAAGCGCGCGCAGTGCCGCGGCGCCCGCAGCAAGGTGGTCTGGACGCAGGTCGAGACCGGCTCGGCGATCACCTGGAAATACCCGTCGTGCGTGCTCCTGGGCGACGATTCGGTCGGCGAGTTCCATTCGGTGGCGCTCACCCACCATCGCCAGCAGGCCGACACCGGGACCAAGATGATCCACGTCGGCAAGCGCACCAAGAGCAAGATCGTCAGCAAGGGCATCAGCGCCGGCCGCGGCCAGAACAGCTACCGGGGCCTGGTCCGGGTGGAGCGCAGCGCCGAGGGCGCGCGCAACCACACCCAGTGCGACTCGCTGCTGATCGGCAAGCAGTGCGGCGCGCACACCTTCCCCTACATCGAGGTCAAGCATCCCTCGGCCACCGTCGAGCACGAGGCGACGACGTCGAAGATCAGCGACGACCAGCTGTTCTATTGCCGCAGCCGCGGCATCGGCGAGGAGGACGCGGTGTCCATGATCGTCGACGGCTTCTGCAAGCAGGTCTTCCGCGAGCTGCCGATGGAGTTCGCGGTGGAAGCCAAGAAGCTGCTCGAAGTCTCCCTCGAAGGCGCGGTCGGATAAGGAACCAGGCAATGCTCAGCATCGAAAACCTCCACGCGGGCATCCCCGGCCGCGAAATCCTCAAGGGCCTGTCGCTGCGGGTGAAGCCCGGCGAGGTGCACGCGATCATGGGCCCCAACGGCGCCGGCAAGTCCACGCTGGGCAACGTGCTGGCCGGGCGCGAGGGCTACGACGTCAGTGCCGGCAGCGTGCGCTTCGAAGGCCGGGACCTGCTCGAGCTGGCGCCGGAGGAGCGTGCCGCCGCCGGCGTGTTCCTCGCCTTCCAGTACCCGGTGGAGATCCCGGGCGTGAACAACACCTATTTCCTGCGCGCGGCGCTCAATGCCCAGCGCAAGGCGCGCGGCGAGCCCGAGCTGGACTCGATGCAGTTCCTGAAGAAGGTGCGCGAGAAGCTCGCCGTGCTGCACCTGGACGACCGGCTGCTGCAGCGCGGCGTCAACGAGGGCTTCTCCGGCGGCGAGAAGAAGCGCAACGAGATCTTCCAGCTGGCGGTGCTCGAGCCGAAGCTCGCGATCCTGGACGAGACCGACTCGGGACTGGACATCGACGCGCTCAAGGCCGTGGCCGACGGCGTCAACGCGCTGCGCTCGCCGGACCGCGCCTTCCTCGTGATCACCCACTACCAGCGCCTACTCGACTACATCAAGCCGGACGTCGTCCACGTGCTGGCCGACGGCCGCATCGTCGAAAGCGGGGGACCGGAGCTGGCGCTGGAACTGGAGCAGCATGGCTACGCCTGGGTCCGCGACCGCATCGCGCCGGGAGCCGCCGCCTGATGGGCGCACTGCTCGAATCGCTGGCGGCCGGCTTCGACAGCGACGCGCCCTGGCGGCGCGAGGCGCTGGACGCGGCGCTGCGCGACGGCCTGCCGCTGGTCCGCAGCGAGGCCTGGAAATACACGCCGCTGCGCGCG
>DASWQG010000034.1:0-12390 GCA_036403775.1 Luteimonas sp. | reverse complement strand
GAGGATGCGCTGGTGCGCCGCTTCGAGCGCGAGATCCTGCCGCAGCTCGATCCGGCCTGGCTGGCGATCGAACCGCTGCTGGAACTGTCCGGCGAGCACCGGATCCCGTCCGCGCTCTGGGAGCAACTGCGTGGCCGATTCGCCGCTTAGGATCGCAACGCTGCGCGGCCGCCGCGTCGCGCTGTGGGGCTGGGGCCGCGAAGGGCGCGCCGCGTGGCGCGCGCTGCACGGGCGCGGCATCGGGCCGCTGGCGCTGTTCTGCAGCGACGCGGAAGCGGTCGAGGCCCGCGCGCTGGACCCGGCGCTGCTGATCGAACCGGTCGCGAGCGCCGAACGCCTGTCCGCCTACGACGTGGTGGTGAAGTCCCCAGGCATCAGCCCGTACCTGCCCGAAGCGCAGGCGGCAATCGCCGCCGGCACGCGTTTCGTCGGCGGCACCGCGCTGTGGTTCGGCGAGCACGCGGGCCCCGACGGCGTGGTCGCCAACGCGGTGTGCGTCACCGGCACCAAGGGCAAGAGCACCACCACCGCCCTGCTGGCGCACCTGCTGCGCGCCAGCGGCGCGCGCACGGCGCTCGCCGGCAACATCGGCATGCCGCTGCTGGAGCTGCTGGACGACACGCCGGAGTACTGGGCGATCGAGCTGTCCAGCTACCAGACCGGCGACGTCGCCGACAGCGGCGCGCGGCCACAGGTCGCGGTGGCGCTGAACATCTTCCCGGAACACCTGGACTGGCACGGCTCGCACGAGCGCTACGTCGCCGACAAGTTGCGGCTGGTCACCGACGCGCGGCCGCGCATCGCCGTGCTCAACGCGGGCGATGCCCGGCTCGCCGCGCTGGCGCTGCCCGGCAGCGAGGTGCGCTGGTTCAACCGCGAGGACGGCTGGCACCTGCGCGAGGACGCCCTGTACCGCGGCGGCGACTTCGTCCTCGACACCGCGGCGCTGCCGCTGCCGGGCCGCCACAACCGCGGCAACCTCTGCGCCGTGCTCGCCGCCATCGAGGCGCTGGGCCTGGACGCCGCCGCGCTGGCGCCTGCCGCCGCCGCGTTCCAGCCACTGCCGCACCGCCTGCAGATGCTCGGGCGCCGCGACGGCATCGCCTGGGTCAACGATTCGATCAGCACCACGCCCCACGCCACGCTCGCCGCGCTGGACGTGTATCGCGACCAGCGCGTCGCCCTGCTCGTCGGCGGCCACGACCGCGGCGTGGACTGGCAGGGCTTCGCCGACGCCATGCGCGCGCGCGCGCCCGCCGCGATCGTCACCATGGGCGCGAACGGGCCGCGCATCCACGAGCTGCTGGCGCCCGTGGCCGCCGGGGGCACGTTCGCGCTGAGCGCCGCCGCCGACCTCGAGGCGGCGGTCGCCAGCGCGCGCGCGACGCTCCAGGGCGGGGGCGTGGTGCTGCTGTCGCCCGGTGCCCCGAGCTTCGGCGCCTACCGCGACTACACCGAGCGCGGGCGCCATTTCGCCCGGCTGGCCGGCTTCGACCCCGAGGCGATCAGTGCCATTCCCGGACTCGGCATCCACTGAGGGCGGGCTGCGCTAGGCTTGGCATCCCCTAACCAGGAGCCACGCCATGAACGCGTTGAACCGGATCCTCCTGTGCGTGGCGCTCGCGCTGCCCGCGCAGGCCTGCGCCGCGAAAATGCATGCCGACCCGGTGCAGTGGACCGTCGGCGACAAGGCGTTCGAGGGCGTGCTGGTGTACGACGAGGCCGGCGCCGCGAAGCGCCCCGGCCTGGTGATGGTGCCCGACTGGATGGGCATGACCGACGCCGCCATCGCCAAGGCGAAGCACGTGGCCGGCGACGACTACGTCGTGCTGGTCGCCGACGTCTGGGGCAAGGGGACGCAGCCCAGGGACAATGGCGAGGCCGGGAAGATGGCCGGTGCGTTGCGCGACGATCCTGCGACCCTGCGCGCGCGCATCAATGCCGCACTCGCGGTGTTGCGCGGGAACGAGGCGGGCGCGCCGCTGGACGCCACCAAGCTCGGGGCCTTCGGCTACTGCTTCGGCGGCACGACCGTGCTCGAGCTGGCGCGGAGCGGGGCCGACCTGGCCGCCGTCGTCACCTTCCATGGCGGCCTGGGCACCTCGATGCCGGCGTCGAAGGGCCACTTCAAGCCCAGCGTGCTCGTGCTCAATGGCGCCGACGACCGCGGCACCGCCGGCGATGTCGCCGGGTTCAAGCAGGAGATGGACGCGGCCGGCGCCGACTGGCAGTTCGTGGATTTCAGCAACACGGTGCACTGCTTCGCGCTGCCGGATGCGAACAGCCCGCCGGGGTGCGTCTACAACCCGCTGTCCGCACGACGTGCCGAACGGATGATGGCCGGCTTCCTCGACGAGCGGTTCGGGATCAGCGATCCCGACTGACGGCATAGCGCGCGAGGCCGCGCAGCGCGGCCACGTGCGGGTTGCCCGGCAGGCCGGCGAGCGCCGCTTCCGCCGCGGCGGCGAACTCCGCGGCCCGGCGCAGGCTGTAGGCCAGGCTGTCGGCCTCGGCGATCGCCCCCAGCACGCGCGGCATCGCCTCGACGTCGCCGTGCTGCACGGCTTCGCGCAACAGTTCGCGCGTGCCCGTGTCGGCATGGGCCATCGCGTGGATCAAGGGCAGCGTCGCCTTGCCCTCGGCGAGGTCGTCGCCCAGGTGCTTGCCGAGCGCCGCTTCGTCGGCGGAGTAGTCGAGCACGTCGTCGGCGATCTGGAAGGCGTAGCCGAGGTTGAGGCCGTAGGCGTGCAGCGCGTCGCAGGTGGCCGCGTCGGCCCCCGCGAGCAGCGCGCCCAGGCGGGTGGCGGCGGCGAACAGCACCGCGGTCTTGCGCTCGATCACGCGCAGGTAGGCGGCCTCGTCGGTGTCGGGGTTGCGCACGTGCAGCAGCTGCAGTACCTCGCCCTCGGCGATGCGGTTGGTGGTGTCGGCGAGGATCCGCTGCACTTCCATCGACTCCAGTTCGACCATCAACTGGAAGCTGCGCGAATACAGGAAGTCGCCGACCAGCACGCTGGCGGCATTGCCCCACAGCGCGTTGGCGGTGCTGCGGCCGCGGCGCAGGTCGGATTCGTCCACCACGTCGTCGTGGAGCAGGGTGGAGGTATGGATGAACTCGATCACCGCCGCCAGCTGGTGCGCGTCGGCGCCCACGCCGGCAGCGCCGCCCTTGCCGCAGGCGGCCGCCGCGAGCAACAGCAGCATCGGCCGCAGGCGCTTGCCGCCGGCCGAGACGATGTGCTCGGCGACCTGGTTGACCAGGACCACGTCGGACGCGAGGCGGCGGCGGATCAGGGCATCGACCGCGGCCATGTCGGCGGCTGCCAGCGCCTGGATCGCGGGCAGGTCGAGCGCCGGCGCCGCGCTGGCGGGCGCAGTTTCGTCGCGGGCCATGCGGGCGGGGGCGAGGTCCATGCGGGTTCCTGGAGGGTGGACCCCGGATTATGCCCGTCGCCCGCGCGGGCGTCGTCCTACAGTGCCCCGCGGCGAGCCCCGACCCTCGCGGGGGCGCGGTTATAATCCAATGTCCCTTGCCCGATCCCGGGCGACACCGGAAGGACAGCCATGGCCCGCGGCGTGAACAAAGTGATCCTGGTCGGCAACCTGGGCAACGATCCCGAGGTCAAGTACACCCAGGGCGGCATGGCCGTCTGCACCCTGTCGCTGGCCACCACCTCGGTGCGCAAGGACAAGGACGGCAACACCCAGGAGCGCACCGAATGGCACCGGGTCAAGCTGTTCGGCAAGCTTGGCGAGATCGCCGGCGAGTACCTGCGCAAGGGCCGCCAGGTCTACATCGAGGGCTCGATCCGCTACGACAAGTTCACCGGGCAGGACGGCGTCGAGAAGTACTTCACCGACATCGTCGCCGACGAGATGCAGATGCTCGGCGGCGGTGGCGAGGGCGGCGGCCAGGGCCGCAGCGAGCCGCGCGGCGAACGCCCGCAGCGCAGCGCGCCGCCGCAGCGCCGCGAGTCGGCGCCGGCCGCGAAGGTCGCCGATTTCGGCGACGACTTCGCCGACGACGACATCCCGTTCTGATGGCCAACTGGTTGGTGACGGGTGGCGCCGGGTTCATCGGCGGGAACTTCGTGCTCGAGGCGGTGGCCGCGGGCCACCGGGTGGTGAACCTCGACGCGCTGACCTACGCGGGCAATCTCGACACGCTGGCGTCCCTGGACGGGAACGCAGCGCACGTGTTCGTCCACGGCGACATCGGCGACCGTGCGCTGGTCGAGCGACTGCTGCGCGAACACCGCCCCGAAGCAATCGTCAACTTCGCCGCCGAGAGCCACGTCGACCGTTCGATCGACGGCCCGGCCGCGTTCGTGCAGACCAACGTGGTCGGCACGCTGGCCCTGCTGGAGGCCGCGCGCGACTACTGGAAGTCGCTCGAGGAACCGGCGAAGGATGCGTTCCGCTTCCTGCACGTGTCCACCGACGAGGTCTACGGCTCGCTCGGCGACACCGGCAAGTTCACCGAAACCACGCCTTACGCGCCCAATTCGCCTTACTCGGCGTCCAAGGCGGCCTCCGACCACCTGGTCCGGGCCTTCCACCATACGTACGGGCTGCCGGTGCTGACCACCAATTGCTCGAACAACTACGGCCCGTACCAGTTCCCGGAAAAGCTCATCCCGCTGGTCATCGCCCGTGCGCTGGCCGGCGAGCCCCTGCCGGTGTATGGCGACGGAAAGAACGTCCGCGACTGGCTGTACGTGGGCGACCACTGCAGCGCGATCCGCGCGGTGCTCGAGCGTGGACGGGTGGGCGAGACCTACAACGTCGGCGGCGACGCCGAGAAGCAGAACCTCGAGGTCGTGCACACGATCTGCGCGCTGCTGGACGAGCGCCGCCCGCGCGCCGACGGCCAGCCGCGCAGCCGCCAGGTGACCTTCGTCGCCGACCGGCCCGGCCATGATCGCCGCTACGCCATCGACGCCACCAAGCTGAAGTCCGAACTCGGCTGGGCGCCCGCGCACAGCTTCGAGCAGGGCATCGCCGACACGGTCGACTGGTACCTGGAACACCAGCCGTGGGTGCAGCGAGTGCTCGACGGCAGCTACCGCCTCGAGCGCATCGGGGTGTCCGCATGAAGGCGCGCAAGGGCATCATCCTGGCAGGCGGCTCCGGCACCCGCCTGTACCCGATCACCCGCGCGATCAGCAAGCAGCTGCTGCCGGTCTACGACAAGCCGATGGTGTACTACCCGCTCAGCGTGCTGATGCTGGCCGGCATCCGCGAGGTGCTGGTGATCAACACGCCGCACGAGCAGGCCCTGTTCCGGCAATTGCTCGGCGACGGCTCGCAGTGGGGCATGCGCATCGAGTACGCGGTGCAGCCGAGCCCGGACGGACTGGCGCAGGCCTTCCTGATCGGTCGCGAGTTCCTCGACGGCGCGCCCAGCTGCCTGGTGCTGGGGGACAACATCTTCCATGGGCATGGCCTCACCAGCGTCCTGCAGCGCGCCAGCGCGCAGGAGACCGGGGCCACGGTGTTCGGCTACTTCGTGCGCGATCCGGAACGCTACGGCGTGGCCGAGTTCGACGCCAGCGGCAAGGTCGTGGGGCTGGAGGAAAAGCCGGCGAAGCCGCGCTCCAATTACGCGGTCACCGGCCTGTACTTCTACGACGGCCGCGCGCCGGAATTCGCCGCGCAGCTGGAACCCTCGCCGCGCGGCGAACTGGAAATCACCGACCTCAACCGCTGCTACCTCGAGGAAGGCAGCCTGCAGCTCGAGCGCCTGGGCCGGGGCTTCGCCTGGCTGGACACCGGCACCCACGAGTCGCTGGTCGAGGCTTCGAGCTTCGTCGAGACCATCGAGAAGCGCCAGGGCCTGCGGGTGTGCTGTCCCGAGGAGATCGCCTGGGGCAACCGGTGGATCGACGATGCGCAGCTGCGCGCGCTGGCCGAACCGCTGGCGAAGAACGGCTACGGACAGTACCTGCTGCGCCTGATCGAGCACGGACCGGTGGCATGAAGGTCGTCGAAACCGGCCTGCCGGGCTGCCTGGTGCTCGAGCCGCGCGTGTTCGAGGACGCCCGCGGCTTCTTCTACGAATCGTTCAACCAGGACAAGCTGGCGGCGGCCGGCCTGTCGCCGCGTTTCGTCCAGGGCAATGTCTCGCGCTCCTCGAAAGGCGTGCTGCGCGGCCTGCATTTCCAGAACCCCAAGGCGCAGGGCAAGCTGGTCAGCGTTCTCGAAGGCGAGGTGTGGGACGTCGCCGTGGACCTGCGCCGCGGCTCGCCGCATTTCGGCCGCTGGACCGGCGTGGTGCTGAGCGCGGAGAACAAGCGGCACCTGTGGATTCCGGAAGGCTTCGCCCATGGGTTCGTCACGCTGAGCGAGCAGGCGCTGTTCACCTACCTGTGCACCGACACCTACGATCCGGCCGCGGACGCCGGCATCCGCTGGGACGACCCGCAGCTGGCGATCGACTGGCCGGTGGCCGAGCCGCTGCTGTCGGACAAGGACGCGAAGCTGCCGCTGCTGGCCGCGCTTCCCGCGGAACGCTTGCCCGCGCACGAGGCCTGAGCATGCGGATCCTCCTGCCCGGCGGCAACGGCCAGGTCGGCACCGAATTGCGGCGCAGCCTCGCGCCGATGGGCGACCTCGTGGTCGCCACGCGCGAGGGCGTGCTGGCGGACGGCAGTCGTTGCGAGGTCGCCGATTTCGACGACCCCGGTTCGCTCGGCGCGCTGGTGGCGCGGATCGCCCCCGACGTCGTCGTCAACGCCGCGGCGTACACCCAGGTGGACAAGGCCGAGACCGAGCGCGACGCGGCCTTCCGCGCCAATGCCGAGGCGCCCGCTGCGCTCGCGGTGGCGTGCGCGCGCAGCGGAGCGCTGCTGGTCCATTACTCCACCGACTACGTGTTCGACGGCAGCGGGACGCACCCGTACCGGGAAACGGATCCGACCGCGCCGCTCGGCGTGTACGGCGCCAGCAAGCTCGCCGGCGAGGACGCGATCCGCGACAGCGGCGCCCGGCACCTGGTCTTCCGCACGGCCTGGGTCTACGCCGCGCACGGGAAGAACTTCCTGCGCACCATGCTGCGCCTCGCGACCGAGCGCGACACCTTGCGGGTGGTGGCCGACCAGCACGGCACGCCCACGCCGGCCGCGCTGATCGCCGACATCACCGCCCGGATCCTCGGCCAATCGCCGCGCGCGACCGGCCTCTACCACCTCACCCCGACCGGGCAGACCACCTGGCACGGCTTCGCCGAGGCGATCATCGACCGCGCGCACGCGCTCGGGATGCTTGCGCGCAAGCCGGAAGTCCTCCCGATCGCCACGTCTGATTATCCGACGCCCGCCGCGCGTCCCGCCTACTCCGTGCTCGATTGCGCCAGGCTCCAGCAGGACTTCGGCATCGCGCTCCCCACGTGGCGACAGGGCCTGGACGCGACGCTCACCTGACCCCGTGCATCCAGCGCCTGAGCAGCGGCGCCAGCAACGCGAACACCAGCGCGCTTCCCAGCCCGATCCACAGCAGCAACTCGAACAGCTCGCCATACGTCGCCGCGGCCGACGCCATGTCGATCGCGCCCGATTCCGGGACGTCCAGCGACGCCAGCGCCCCGAACTGCGCCGCCAGCAGTTCCGAATAGGCGGTCGCCAGCCAGAAGCCGCCCATCATCAGCCCGACCACCCGCGCCACGGACAGCTGCGTCACCGCCGACAGGCCGATCGGCGACAGGCACATCTCGCCAAGCTCCAGCACGAAATAGGCAAGCACCAGCCACCACACGCTGGCCATCGCCCCGGTTCCCGCGACTTGCGCCGCCGCCATCAGCGGCAGGAAGGCGAGGGCGGCGAGCAGCAAGCCGATCGCGCTCTTCGCCGGCTTGGCCGGATTGCGCCCGCGCCGCTCCAGCCACGGCCACAGCCAGGCGAACAGCGGCGACAGCAGCACGATGAAGAACGAGCCCAGGAAGGTGAGCGAGCCCGCCGTCTGCGGCACCAACACCACGTCGCGGAAGCAGGCCACGGCCATCGCCAGCAGCAGCACGCCCACGAGCGCGCGCGCCGTGCCGGGCGCGCCACGATCGCTCGCGCGCAGGGCCAGCACCATCAGCAGCGGACTCGCCGCCATCATGTACAGCGACCAGGGCAGCGTCCCGCTGGCGTCGCCGACCAGCGACGGGAACAGGTCCTTGGTCATCAGCCGGTCGGTGAAGGTCAGCCACGAGCCGTAGGTCTGCTCGTAGAGGGTGAAGAACACGAGCACGCCGAGGATCATCACCAGCAGCGACACCATCTGCTCGCGTTCGACCCTGGTGCAGTGGCGCACGAGGAACCACACGAACCAGGCGCCGAAGGCGATCGCGACGAGGTGCATGGCGCCCTGCACCGTCCAGGTGCGCTGGATCAGCTGCCAGACCAGCACCACGCCGGCGAGCGAACCCAGGTAGATCCACGCCTCCCGCGCCAGCGGCCCGATCCGTTCGCGCAACCGCGCCGGATCGCGCGGCTCGGCGTGCCCCTGCAGGTAGCGCTGGCCCCAGAGGAACATCGCCAGGCCCGCGACCATGCCGATCCCGGCCGCGCCGAAGCCGTACTTCCAGCCGTAGGTCTCGCCCAGGAACGCACAGATCAGGCCGGCGAACAGACCGCCGACGTTGATGCCGGCATAGAACAGGGTGAAGCCCGAATCGCGGCGAGGGTCGTCCTCGTCGTAGAGCTTGCCGACGATGGTGGAGATGTTCGGCTTGAGGAAGCCGACCCCCATGATGATCAGCGCCAGCGAGAAGTAGAACACCTGCAGCGCGCCGGCGTCGCGCACGACCACGCCGTCGACCATGCGCGCATCGGCGCCTTCCACCGCCATCCCCAGGTGGCCCAGGCACAACAGCACGCCGCCCAGCACGACCGCCTTGCGCATGCCCAGCCAGCGGTCCGCGACCAGGCCGCCGACCACCGGAACCGCATACACCAGCCCGCCGTAGGCGCCGATCAGGGCGTAGCCCATGTCGTCGGTGAAGCCGTGGTGCTTGAGCAGGTACAGCAGCAGCAGCGCCTTCATCCCGTAGAAGGAGAAACGCTCCCACATCTCGGTGAAGAAGCAGACGAAGACGCCTTTCGGGTGGCCCAGGAAGTCGCCGTGCATCGGCCGAGTATAGATGCCATCATCCGGGGGTTGCCCAACTGGCGGGGAGCCACGTACCGATGAGCGCCACCAACCCCAAGCCGGCCGCCGTGCCGCAGCTGACGTTCCGAGCGATCCTCCTGTCCATCATCCTCGCGGTCATCCTGGCCGCGGCCAACGCCTACCTCGGCCTGTTCGCCGGCCTGACCATCGCCACCGCGATTCCCGCGGCCGTGGTCTCGATGGGCGTGCTGCGCCTGCTCGGCGGCGGCACGATCCTGGAGAACAACATCGTCCAGACCGGCGCCTCGGCCGGCAGCTCGATCGCGGCCGGCGTGATCTTCACCATCCCCGCACTGATCATCCTGGGCTACTGGGACGACTTCCAGTATTCGTGGGTGCTGGCGATCGCGGGCCTGGGCGGCCTGCTCGGCGTGCTGTTCTCGGTGCCGCTGCGGCGCACCATGATCGTCGAGGAGCCGCTGCCGTTCCCCGAGGGCAAGGCCGCCGCGGAAGTGCTCAAGGCCGGCGAGAACCCGGGCCCGGGCCTCAAGATCCTCGGCCTGTCCGCGGTCATCGGCGGCGTGTTCAAGCTCGCCGCCGCGAGCGGCCTGCGCATGCTCCCCGACACCGCCGCCGGCGCCGGCTTCTTCGGCCGCTACCTGGGCTACATGGGCACCAACCTGTCGCCGGCGCTGCTCGGCGTGGGCTACATCGTCGGACTCAACATCGGCATCGTCGTGCTCTCGGGCAGCATCCTGTCCTGGCACATCGCGATCCCGATCTACCACGCCTTCTTCCAGGGCAGCGACCCGGCACTGGCCGCCTCCATCGCCGGCGCGTCCGCCGAGGACGCCGCGTTCGCCATCTGGAGCGCGAAGATCCGCTACCTGGGCGTCGGCGCGATGCTGGTCGGCGGCATCTGGACGCTGTTCTCGCTGCGCAACTCGCTGGTTTCCGGCATTCGCAGCGGCATTGCCGCGGCGCGCAAGGGCGGCGACGCGGTGATCGCCGAGACCGAGCGCGACCTGCCGATGAAGTGGATGCTCATCGCCCTGGTCGTGTTCGTGGTGCCGCTGCTGCTGCTGTACCAGGCGATCGTGGGCATGTGGCACGTCAGCGTGCCGATGGCGATCATCATGATCGTCGCCGGCTTCCTGTTCGTGTCGGTGTCCGCCTACCTGGCCGGCCTCGTCGGCTCCTCCAACAACCCGGTGTCGGGCATCACCATCGCCACCATCCTGTTCGCCTCGGCGGTGCTGATGGTGCTGCTGGGCGAAGCGGGCCAGGCGGCCGTGGGCGCCTCGGGCGCGCCGCTGGGCGCGGTCGCGGCGATCATGATCGGCGCGGTCGTGTGCTGCGCCGCGGCGGTCGGCGGCGACAACCTGCAGGACCTCAAGGCCGGTTACCTGGTGGGCGCGACGCCCTGGAAGCAGCAGCTCATGCTGATGATCGGCGCGTTCTCCTGCGCGCTGATCATGGCGCCGGTGCTGGACCTCCTCGCCGAGGCCTACGGCATCGGCGCACCGACGGCCGAGCATCCCAACCCGCTGTCGGCGCCGCAGGCGACGCTGATGGCGTCGGTGGCCAAGGGCATGTTCGGCGGCGAGCTGCCCTGGGACATGATCGTCATCGGCGGCGTGGTCGGCGCGCTGATCATCGCCCTCGACGGCTGGCTGAAGTCGCGCAACTCCAGCTTCCGCGTGCCGGTGCTGGCCGCGGCGATCGGCATCTACCTGCCGCTGGAACTGATGGTGCCGATCTTCCTCGGCGGCCTGCTGGCCTACCTGGTCGAGCGCCGCCATGGCGCGGTCGGCAGCCAGGACGAATCGCTGCGCGACCGCATCCATCGCCCCGGCACGCTGTTCGCCGCCGGCCTGATCACCGGCGAGGCGCTGATGGGCATCCTGATCGCGATCCCGATCGTCACCAGCGGCCGCGCCGACGTGCTGGCGCTTCCGGAGAACTGGCAGTTCGGCAAGTGGATCGGCCTGGCCGTGCTGGCGGTCGTGGCCTGGCTGCTGTACCGCAGCGGCACCAAGCGTTCGCTGGGCGACGTCGAACCCGGCCCGGTCTGAAGGAGCACACCCCCATGAAACTGCACCATGCCATCCTCTCGGCGGCGCTGCTCGCCGCGCTGCCCGCCATCGCTTTCGCCGAACGCGGCTTCCAGCCGGAAGACCTCGTGTCGATGGACCGGTATTCCTCGCCGGTGCTGTCGCCGGACGGTCGCAAGCTGGTGTTCGCCAAGCGCGTCGTGGACCTGGACGCGAACAAGGCCTCCACCTCGCTGTGGATCGAGGACTTGTTCGCGCGCGACGCCGCGCCGCCGGTGCGGCTGACGCCCGAGGGCTGGAACGTCAATTCGCCGGCGTTTTCCGCCGACGGCACGCGCGTCTATTTCCTCAGCGGCAAGAACGGCAGTTCGCAGTTGTACGCGATCGGCCTGGATGGCGGCGCGCCGGTGCAACTCACCGATGTCCCGGTGGACGTGGACGGCTATTCGCTGTCGCCCGACGGTAGCCGCATCGCGTTCGCGGCGGGCAGCTTCCCCGACTGCAGCGGCGACCTGGCCTGCACGAAGCAGAAGCTCGAAGCGGAGCGCAAGGCCAGCGGCGTCGTCTACGACCGCATGTTCATCCGCCACTGGGACACCTGGGGCGACGGACGACTGAACCGCATCTTCGTCGCGCCGCTCGGCGACAAGCCGGCGACGACGGCGACGCTCGTGGGCACCGACCTCGTCGCCGACGTCCCGTCCAAGCCCTTCGGCGACCTGTCGGACCTGGCCTGGTCGCCGGACGGGCGCACGCTGGTCGTCAGTGCGCGGCAGTCGAACGCGCAGGAGCCTTGGTCGACCAACTTCGACCTGTTCCGGCTCCAGGCCGACGGCAGCGGCCAGGCCGTCAACCTGACCGACGCCAACGACGCCTGGGACGCCGGTCCGGTGTTCAGCGCCGACGGCAAGACCCTGTACTACCGCGCGATGAAGCGCCCCGGCTTCGAGGCCGACCGCTTCGGGCTGATGGCGATGGACCTGGCCACGGGCAAGGTGCGCGAGATCGCGCCGCAATGGGATCGCTCGGCCGACAGCATCGTGCTGTCCGCCGACGGGCGCACGTTGTACACGACCGCTGGCGATGTCGGCGAGCATCCGCTGTTCGCGGTGGACGTGGCGACCGGCGCCGTGCGCGAGGTCCTGGGCAACGGCAGCATCGGCGACTTCGCCATCGCCGGCCCGACCACGGTGTTCACCCGCAACTCGCTCAAGAGCGGCAGCCAGGTCTTCACCGGTGGCCT
>DASWQG010000033.1:0-1998 GCA_036403775.1 Luteimonas sp. | reverse complement strand
GGCGCCGGCCGGCCCCGGCGACCTCGCGCGCGTCCCCGGCGTCGGCGCCGCGAAACTGGAGCGCTACGGCGAGGAGATCCTGGCGCTCCTACAATAGGCGCGATGGATGCATTGCTGGTTTCGACCCTCACCGTGGCGCTGGCCGAGATCGGCGACAAGACCCAGCTGCTGGCGCTGCTGCTGGCCGCGCGCTTCCGCAAGCCCTGGCCCATCGCCGGCGGCATCCTCGTCGCCACGCTGCTCAACCATGCCCTCGCCGGATGGCTCGGCGCGCTCGCGGCTTCGTGGCTGACGCCCGGCGTGCTGCGCTGGATCGTCGCCGCCAGCTTCCTCGCGATCGCGCTGTGGACGCTGCGCCCGGACCAGGTGGACGACGACGCGCCGCTGCCCGCGCGCGGCGCGTTCATCGCCACCACGATCGCCTTCTTCATCGCCGAGATCGGCGACAAGACCCAGGTGGCGACGGTGCTCCTCGCCGCGAACTACGACCCGCTGTGGCAGGTGGTGGCGGGCACCACGGTCGGCATGCTGCTGGCGAACGTGCCGGTGGTGCTGCTCGGCAGTCGCTTCGCCAGCCGACTGCCGCTGAAGGCCGCGCGGATCGCGGCGGCCATCGTGTTCCTCGCGCTCGGGGCGTGGGTCGCCTTGCACGGCATCGCCTGAGCGCGGCTATGCTGGGCCCCGGGGACGCCGAGCGGTGAACGGGGAGGACGCGTTGCGCCGGGAAGCCAACGGTTGGATCGGCGAGCTGCTGGGGACGCTGTCGGCGCGCCAGGACGAGGCCATGCTCGAACTGGGCGCGGGTGGCGAACTGCTGGTCGCGCGCCTGCGCGCGGCGCTCTCCGCGCTGCTGTTGCTGCTGCCGCTGGCCGGCGCGCTGAGCGGCGCCGACGTCGGCGAGACGGTCATCGGCCTGGGCGCCGCCGTGTTCGTCAACGTCATGGCGCAGGTGTGGCTGGTGCTGGCGCGCAACCGTCGCCGGCATGCCTGGCTGCCCTATGCCACCGGCGCCTACGACGTCACCATGACCACCGGTGTCCTCGTCCTGCTGTCGCTCGGCGACCGCGTCGCCGGCGTCAACAGCATGGTGGTCTGGAGCTTCTACCTCATCGCCATCGCCATGACCGCGCTGCGCCACGACGGCCGCCTGACGCTGTTCGCCGGCGGCCTGGCGCTCGTGCAGTACGCGGCGCTGGTGCTGGTGCTGTTCACCGGCGCGCACGCGCCCGAACAGCTGGTCTCCGCCGACTACGGCACCGCGACCGTCGCCAACCAGGTCGAGCGCCTGCTGGTGCTGCTGATCATGACGCTGCTCACCACCAGCATCGTCCATCGCATGCAACGCCTGGTGCAGATGTCCGGCCGCGACCACCTGACCGGGCTGCCGAACCGGATGTGGTTGCTGCAGCGCATGCCGCACCTGTTCGAGCGCATGGGCGACAACGGCTCGCTGAGCGTGGCGCTGCTGGACCTCGACCGCTTCCGCCTGGTCAACGACGAGATCGGCCGGCCGGACGCGGACCGCGCGCTGCGCCACGCCGTCGGGATCCTGTCGCAGGGGCTGCACGAAGGCGAGCACCTGGTGCGCCTGGGCGGCGGCGAGTTCGCCGCGCTGCTGCATTGCCCATTGGGCACGGCGTGGGAACGTACCGAGCACCTGCGGCGCGCCCTGTGGGACCAGCCCTTCCATCCCGGCCGCGGCCTGGACGCGCAGCGCCTGAGCTTCGCCGCCGGCCTCGCCGCCTGGCCGCAGGACGGCGACGACCTGTCCGCCCTGCTCGCCACCGCGGATCGCCGCCTGCAGGCCGCCAAGCGCCAGGGCGGCAACCGGGTGATGGCGCGGGATCCGTGACGCGCCAGTACACTCGCCACCGTTGAACCCACCCTTCCGGGAATCCGCATGAAGCTGAAGCTGCGCCTGACCATCGCCATCTTCCTCCAGTTCTTCATCTGGGGGGCCTGGCTGATCACCATCGGGCGCTTCTGGTTCGAGAACCG
>DASWQG010000032.1:0-1754 GCA_036403775.1 Luteimonas sp. | reverse complement strand
ACGACGGCGCCGGTCGGCACCGCGGGCGCCTCCGGCGGCTGGCTGGCGCAGCCGGCGAGCGCGCCGGCGAACAATACGGAACAGAACGTTGCAGCAGTCGATTTCTGGCGCATGGCGCCGATGGTATCTTCCCGGGATGGCGCTCGTCTCCGCGTGGTTCCGCATCCCGTTCTGGCAGCGAGTGCTCGCGGGCTTCGTGCTCGGCGCGCTGGCGGGCTGGGTCTTCGGCCCCGCGGCGGACACCTGGTTCGGTCCCTTCGGCGACCTCTACGTCACCCTGATCAAGCTGATCGCGGCGCCGCTGGTGTTCTTCGCGGTGATCCACGCGGTGTCGTCGCTGCACGGGCAGAAGTCGATGGCGGCGCTGGGCGGGCGCACCTTCGCCTGGTTCGCCGGCACGGCCGTGCTCGCGGTCGGCGTCGGCCTGCTGGTCGGCACGCTGCTGCAGCCGGGCGTCGGCGTCGGCGCGCTGTCGATCGCGTCCGACTACGTGCCCAAGACCGTGCCCGATCCGGTGCGGGTGCTGCTGGACGTGGTGCCGGAGAACGCGTTCTACGCGCTTACCGGCATCGGCACCACCACCAACGCCGCCGGCGAGACCGTGCTTGCCGCGGGCAAGGGCTCGATCCTGCCGGTGATCTTCATCGCCGCCCTGGTCGGCTTCGCCATGGTCCGGCTCGGCGACCGCGTCGCCGGCGCGCGCAAGCTCGCCGGCGAAGCCAGCGAGCTGATGATCCAGGTCACCCGCTTCGTGCTGGAAGTGACCCCGATCGGCACCTTCGGCCTGATCGCCGCGCTGGTCGGTTCCTACGGCTTCGAGAAGCTGCTGCCGCTGGGCAGCTTCGTCATCGCGCTGTACCTGGCCTGCACGCTGCACATCGTCGTCGTGTACGGCGGCCTGCTGCTGGCCCACGGCCTGAACCCGCTGAAGTTCTTCCGCGGCGCGGCCTCGGGCATGCAGGTGGCCTTCGTCAGCTCCTCCAGCTTCGCCTCGATGCCGGCCGCGCTGCGCAGCGTCACCCACAACCTGGGCGTGGACCGCGACTACGCCGCGTTCGCGGTGCCGCTGGGCGCGAGCATCAAGATGGACGGCTGCGGCGCGATCTACCCGGCGCTGGCGGCGGTCTTCATCTCGCAGTACACCGGCGTGCCGATGACCGCGGACCAGTACTTCGTGGTGATGATCGCCTCGGTGCTGGGCAGTTTCGGCACGGCGGGCGTGCCCGGCACGGCGGTGGTGATGGCCACCGTGGTGCTGAGCGCCGCCGGCCTGCCGCTGGAGGCGATCGGCTACCTGTACGCCATCGACCGGGTGCTGGACATGATGCGCACGATGACCAACGTCACCGGGCAGATGCTGGTGCCGGTGCTGGTGGCGCGCGAAACCGGCCTGCTCGACCGCGAGGTCTACGAGGCCGCGTCCAGCAACATCGGCCTGGCCGAGGGCGAGGCGGGCGAACCGCATCCGGTGCGCGACGCGGGCCAGGCCTGACACCCACCCCCGCGGCCATGACTTTCGGGCGATGGTCGCGGCCTTCGCCACCGCGTAGCTTGGCTCCGTCACGCTACGGGGAATCCACATGCGCAAATGGCCCATTGCCTGCCTGCTGGCGGGCGTCATGGCGACGACCACGTCCTGGGCCGCGGAACCCTCCGCCGACCAGTGGACGGTCCCGGTCGCGGTCCGCACGCTCGACAACGGCCTGACGGTCGTCGTCTCCGAGGACCACAGTTCCCCCACCGTCGGCGTCAGC
>DASWQG010000031.1:0-3382 GCA_036403775.1 Luteimonas sp. | reverse complement strand
CGCGCCGATGCCCAGCGCGTTGACCTTCTCGTACAGCTCCAGGCGCAGCTCTTCGAGCTTGTTCTGCGGGCCGCGCTGCTGCAGCTCGTACATGTCGATGTCTTCCATCAGCGCTTCCTTGGCCAGCAGCATGGCCTTCTCGGCCGTGCCGCCCACGCCGATGCCCAGCATGCCCGGCGGGCACCAGCCCGCGCCCATCGTCGGTACGGTCTTCAGCACCCAGTCGACGATCGAATCCGACGGGTTGAGCATCGCGAACTTCGACTTCGCCTCCGAGCCGCCGCCCTTGGCCGCGACGATCACCTCGACGGTGTTACCCGGGACCCCCGAGCCGTTGACCACGCCCGGGGTGTTGGCCCTGGTGTTGATGCGCTGGCCCGCCGGAACGGCGAGCCCCGAGGCGCGCAGCCGGTTGTCCGGGTGGTTGTAGGCGCGGCGCACGCCCTCGTGGACCATGTCCTCCACGCCCAGGGTCGCGTCGTCCCAGCGCACGTCCATGCCGATCTTCAGGAACACGGTGACGATGCCGGTGTCCTGGCAGATCGGCCGGTGGCCCTCGGCGCACATGCGCGAGTTGACCAGGATCTGCGCCATCGCCTCCTTCGCCGCCGGCGACTGCTCGCGCTCGTAGGCATCCGACAACGCGCGGATGTAGTCGACGGGGTGGTAGTAGGAGATGTACTGCAGCGCGTCGGCGATGGACTGGACCAGGTCTTCCTGGCGGATGGACACCGGCGTGCGGGCGGCGGGGTTCGTGTGGATCGGGGGAAGGAGGTTCACGGCATCGCAGCTGGCGGGAAAGTCCCATTTTAGCGGCGCCGCCGCGGATTCACCCGCGGGCTGATTAAATGCCCGGATGCCCGGCCCCACGACTTCCGCCCGACCTGCACCGACGCCCGGCGCCACGTCCGCCCGCCCCAGCCTGCGCGAACGCGTCGGCGCGCTGCGCAACCTGCCGCCGTTCCTGCGCGAGGTCTGGGCGACCAGCAAGCCGCTGACGCTGGCCAGCCTGGGCCTGCGCCTGGTGCGGGCGCTGGTGCCGGTGGCCACGCTGTACATCGGCAAGCTGATCATCGACGAGGCGGTGCGGCTGGTCGGCGCCGGCGTGGCCACCGACCTGTCCACGGCCTGGGCCAGTGGCGCGCTGACCCACCTTTTGTGGCTGCTGGTGGCCGAGTTCGCGCTGGCAATCGCCTCGGACCTGTTCGGCCGGCTGGTCAGCTACAGCGATGGGCTGCTTTCCGAGCGCTTCACCAACGCCACCAGCGTGCGGCTGATGGAGCACGCGGCGACGCTGGACCTGGAGGACTTCGAGGACCCCGAGCTGCAGGACAAGCTGGACCGCGCCCGCCGCCAGACCATGGGCCGGATGAACCTGATGAGCCAGCTGTTCGGGCAGGCCCAGGACGTGGTCACGGTGGTCAGCTTCGCCGCCGGGCTGCTGGTCTACGCGCCGTGGCTGATCGTGCTGCTCGCGGTCGCGTTGCTGCCGGCCTTCGTCGGCGAATCGCACTTCAACGCGCTGAACTACACGCTCAATTACGCCTGGACGCCCGAGCGGCGCCAGCTCGACTACCTGCGCCAGACCGGCGCCAGCGTGGAGACGGCGAAAGAGGTCAAGATCTTCAACCTCAACCGCTTCTTCATCGCCCGCTTCCGCGAGCTCGCCGACCGCTTCTACCTGGCCAACAAGGCGCTGGCCGCGCGGCGCGCGGCCTGGGGCACGCTGCTCGCGGCGCTCGGCACGCTGGGCTACTACATCGCCTACGCCTACATCGCCTGGCGCACGGTGCGCGGCGACTTCACCATCGGCGACCTGACCTTCCTCGCCGGCAGCTTCCGTCGCCTGCGCCAGTTGCTGGAGGGCCTGCTGGTGGGCTTCTCGCAAGTGGCTGGCCAGGCGCTGTACCTGGACGACCTGTATTCGTTCTACGCGATCCAGCCGGAAATCCGCTCCCGGCCCGACGCGCTGCCGGTGCCGCGCCCGATCGCGCGCGGGTTCGTGTTCGAGAACGTCGGCTTCCGCTACCCGGACGCGAGCCGCTGGGCGCTGCGCGGGCTGGATTTCGAACTGCGCGCCGGCGAGGTGCTGGCCCTGGTCGGCGAGAACGGCGCCGGCAAGACCACGCTGGTGAAGCTGCTGGCGCGGCTGTACGACCCGGACGAGGGGCGGATCCTGCTCGACGGCCGCGACCTGCGCGACTACGACCTGGACGACCTGCGCTGCAACATCGGCGTGATCTTCCAGGACTTCGTGCGCTACCACCTCACCGTCGCCGAGAACATCGGCGTCGGCCAGGTGGACCGCATGGACGACCGCGCGCGCATCGAGCGCGCAGCGCACCGTTCCGGCGCCGACGAGGTGGCGGCGTCGCTGCCGCTGGGCTACGAGCAGCTGATCGGCCGGCGCTTCAAGACCGGCGTCGACCTGTCCGGCGGCCAGTGGCAGAAGATCGCGATCGCGCGCGGCTACATGCGCGATGCGCAGGTGATGATCCTGGACGAGCCGACGGCGGCGCTGGACGCGCGCGCGGAGTTCGAGGTGTTCCAGCGCTTCCGCGAGCTCTCCGAGCAGCGCACGGCGGTGCTCATCTCGCACCGCTTCTCCAGCGTGCGCATGGCCGACCGGATCCTGGTCCTCGCCGAAGGGCGCCTGGAAGCCAGCGGCACCCACGACGAACTCATGGCCGCCGGCGGCCGCTACGCCGAACTCTTCGAGCTCCAGGCGGCCGGTTACCGCTAGCCCCTCCGAAGCGACGCGCTCGTGACGTGGCAGTCACTAGGGTGGCGGAAACGCAGTGGAGGAGAACGGCCATGGCCCATCGCAACGATCCCACCCGCGGCACCCCGCATACCGGCACCGGCACCCGCGAACCGCGGCACTACGCCGGCCCCGAGAACCCCGCCCTGTACGACGGCATGCCCTCGGCCACCGACCGCAGCTGGGGCGAGGACCGCGCCAACCCCCATTACAGCTACGGCCAGGAAGGCCTCGGCGGCTACGGCGACTTCACCCAGGGCGGCTATGGTGAGAGCCAAGGACGGCATGCGCAGAGCGGGCACGGGCGCGGCGGCAGCCGCTTCGGCGGCCGCGAGTTCCAGGAACGCGTGGCGCGCGGCTTCCGCGGGCGCGGCCCGCAGGGCTACGTGCGTTCGGACGAACGCATCCGCGACGACATCATCGACCGCCTGACCGACGACGACCACGTCGACGCCAGCCAGATCCTGCTGATGATCGAGGGCGGCGTGGTCACGCTGACCGGCAACGTCCCCGAGCGCCGCATGAAGCACCGCGCCGAGGACATCGCCGCCGGGGCGAGCGGCGTGCGCGAGGTGCGCACCGAAATCCGCGTGGACAACGGCGCGGCCTCGGTCGGCCGCC
>DASWQG010000030.1:0-3406 GCA_036403775.1 Luteimonas sp. | reverse complement strand
CGAACGCCCTTCGAGTACGCCTGAATGAGTTGGCTGAAGAAACTGATGCCCGGGGGAGGGATCCGCACGGAGGCCGCCGCCGGGCGCAAGCGCAGCGTCCCCGAGGGCCTGTGGGAAAAGTGCGACAAGTGCGGCGCGGTGCTGTACCGCCCCGAGCTCGAGGAACACCTCGAGGTCTGCCCGAAGTGCGCGCACCACATGCCGATCCGCGCCCGCGCGCGGCTGGCGGCGTTCCTCGACGCCGGCACCGGGGTCGAGATCGGCGCCGCGCTCGGCCCGACCGACGTGCTCAGGTTCAAGGACCAGAAGAAGTATTCCGACCGGATCAAGGCGGCGCAGAAGAGCAGTGGCGAGCGCGACGCGCTGGTGGCGCTGGAAGGCGCGCTGGCGGGCCGTCCGATCGTGGCCTGCGCCTTCGACTTCGCCTTCATGGGCGGCTCGATGGGTTCGGTCGTGGGCGAGCGCTTCGCCCTGGCCGCCGAGCGGGCGATCGAGCTCGGCGCGCCGCTGGTGTGCTTCAGCGCCAGCGGCGGCGCGCGCATGCAGGAGAGCCTGTTCTCGCTGATGCAGATGGCCAAGACCTCGGCCGCCCTCGGGCGCCTGCGCGCGGCGCGGCTGCCGTACATCTCGGTGATGACCCATCCCACCACCGGCGGCGTCTCCGCCTCGCTGGCGATGCTGGGCGACATCAACATGGCCGAGCCCGAGGCGCTGATCGGCTTCGCCGGCCCGCGCGTGATCGAGCAGACCGTGCGCGAGACCCTGCCGGAAGGCTTCCAGCGCTCCGAGTTCCTGGTCGAGCACGGCGCGGTGGACCAGATCTGCGACCGCCGCGAGCTTCGCGAGCGCATCGCCCACCTGCTGGCGATGCTGATGCGGCAGCCGGTGCCCGAGGAAGACGCGGACGTGCAGGCATGAGCCGTCGCTACTTCGGCACGGACGGGATCCGCGGCCGGGTCGGCGAAGGCCCCATCTCCGCGGATTTCGTCCTGCGCCTGGGCAATGCCTACGGCTACGCGCTGCCGCGCAACGCCTGGCGCAAGCCGGTGGTGATCATCGGCAAGGACACCCGCATCTCGAACTACATGTTCGAGGCCGCGCTCGAGGCGGGCCTGGTCGCCGCCGGCGTGGACGTGCAGCTGATGGGGCCGATGCCCACGCCCGCCGTCGCGCACCTGACCCGCTCGATGCGCGCCGACGGCGGCATCGTCATCTCGGCCTCGCACAACCCGCACTTCGACAACGGCATCAAGTTCTTCTCGGCGCACGGCGAGAAGCTGGACGACGCCACCGAGCTGGCGATCGAGGCGGCGCTGGAGCAGCCGTTCCGCACCGTGCCGTCGGAGGCGCTGGGCAAGGCGGTCCGCACCCGCGACGCGATCGGCCGCTACGTCGAGCACTGCAAGAACTCGGTGCCGCGCGGCTTCGACCTGGGCGGCATGCGCATCGCGATGGATTGCGCCAACGGCGCCACCTACCAGATGGGCCCGCTGGTGCTGCGCGAGCTGGGCGCGCGGGTCGAGGCGATCGGCGTCGACCCGGACGGCACCAACATCAACGCGGGCGTCGGCTCGACCCACCCGGAAACACTGGTCGCGCACGTGCGCGCCACCGGCGCCGACCTCGGCATCGCCTTCGACGGCGACGGCGACCGCGTGCTGTTCGTCGACCGCGACGGCCGCGTCTGCGACGGCGACGACCTGCTGTACGTGCTGGCCCGCGACTGGCAGGCGAGCGGCCGCCTGCGCGGCCCGGTGGTCGGCACGCTGATGAGCAATTTCGGCTTCGAGCGCGCGCTGGGCGAGCTCGGGATCCCGTTCGTGCGCGCCAAGGTCGGCGACCGCTACGTGCACCAGGCGCTGCTTCAGCACGACGGCGTGCTCGGTGGCGAGGCCTCCGGCCACCTGCTGTGCCTGGACCGCGCCAACACCGGCGACGGCATCGTCAGCGCGCTGCAGGTACTGGACGTGCTGCACCGGCGCGGCATTGGCCTGGCCGAGGCATTGCAGGGCATGCGCCGCGTGCCGCAGAAGACCGTCAACGTGCGCTGCGGCAACGGCGCGCGCCCGGCGGAAGCGGCCTCGGTGCGCGAGGCGCTCGCGCGCGCGCAGCAGGCGGTGGAGGGTCGCGGCCGCGCCTTCCTGCGTCCGTCCGGGACCGAGCCCGTGGTGCGGGTGACGGTCGAAGCCGACGACGCCGCCCTCGTCCAATCCACCCTCGACACCCTGGCCGACGCCGTGCGCGCGGCCGCCGAAGCCTGAACCCATGAGCGCCACGATCCCCACCTTCGACATCCGCCGCTTCACCGACCCCGCCAGCGACGCCGACCGCGACGCGTTCGTCGCCGAACTCGGCGCCGCCTACCGCGAGTGGGGCTTCGCCGGCATCCGCGGCCACGGCATCCCGCAATCGCTGATCGGGCAGGCCTACGACGTCTTCGAGCGCTTCTTCGCGCTGCCCGACGCCACCAAGCGCCAGTACCACGTCCCCGGCGGCGGCGGCGCGCGCGGCTACACGCCGTTCATGGTGGAAACGGCGAAGGACTCGCGCTACCCGGACCTCAAGGAGTTCTGGCACGTGGGGCGCGAGATCCCGCGCGATTCGCGCCATGCCGCGGACATGCCGCCGAACCTGTGGCCCGCCGAGGTCCCCGGCTTCCGCGAGGCCGCCTACGGCCTGTACACCGCGCTGGACCAGCTCGGCGGCAAGGTGCTCTCGGCGCTGGCGCTGCACATCGGCCTGCCCGCCGACTGGTTCGACGACAAGATCGACCAGGGCAACTCGATCCTGCGGCCGATCCACTACCCGCCGATCACCACCGCCGACGTGCCGAACGTGCGCGCCGGCGCGCACGAGGACATCAACCTGATCACGCTGCTGGTCGGCGCCAGCGCCGCGGGCCTGGAAGTGCTCTCGCGCAAGGGCGAATGGGTCCCGTTCACCGCCGCGGAGGACACCATCGTCGTCAACATCGGCGACATGCTGCAGCGCTACACCAACCACGTGTACCCGTCGACGACCCACCGCGTGGTCAACCCGCCGGGGGACGCGGCGCGGCAGCCGCGCTACTCCACGCCGTTCTTCCTGCACCCGAACCCGGACTTCCTGATCGAGGTGCTGCCGTCCTGCGTCACCGCCGACAACCCGAACCGGTATCCCGAGCCGATCACCGCGCAGGGCTACCTGGAAGAGCGGTTGCGCGAGATCAAGCTGAAATGACCCCGTCGAAAGAGCCCCGCATGCGCCCCAGGATCGTGGCAGGCAACTGGAAGCTGCACGGCGACCGTGCGTTCGCGCACGCGCTGCTGGACGCGATCGTCGCCGCGCCGCGCCCGGCCGGCGTCGACTTGGTGGTGCTGCCGCCGTTGCCGTACCTGGCGGACCTGGTCGAGGAATACGGGCCGCA